>JAYVGK010000362.1:0-3033 GCA_043772215.1 Acidimicrobiales bacterium
GCCGCCGTCCTTGCCGGCTCGACCGGACGTGGTGCCGGGTGCGGACTTCGTGCGGGACGTCGTGGTGGAGGTGGTGCCCGAGGTGGTGCCCGAACCGGAGACGGTTCGGCCCCGCTTTCGTGACCGCCTCGGCAAGGCCCGTGGGCTGCTCGGCGGCTACATGGGATCCATCATTGGTCGCGGGGCCATAACGGCCGATACTTGGGACGAACTCGAAGAAGCACTGGTGCGCGCCGATGTCGGCATCGCCACCACCACATCGTTGCTCGATGAACTCAAGGCTCGGGTGAAAAGCGAGGGCATCAAGACACCGGAAGAATTGCTGGAAGCGCTGAAAGCAGATCTCAAGAAGCGCTTGGCGGGCGGTGAACGAGATCTGCGATTCGAGCCCGGTATCCCCAACGTGTGGTTGTTCGTAGGTGTCAATGGGGTAGGCAAAACCACCACCATCGGCAAGATTGCCAAGCGGGAGGCGGCCGCTGGTCGCACCATCATCATGGCCGCTGGTGACACGTTCCGTGCCGCTGCCGCTGAACAATTGGGGCTATGGGCGCAACGCACCGGATCGCAGTTGGTGCGCGGTGCCGAGGGCGGGGACCCCGGGGCGGTCATCTTCGATGCGGTGGAACGCGCCGCTTCGCGCAAGATCGATTTGGTACTGGCAGACACCGCTGGTCGCCTACAGACCAAGACCAATCTGATGGAGGAATTGCGCAAGATCCGCCGCATCGCCGACAAGGAACCGGGCAAGGTCACCGAGGTGTTGCTGGTACTCGACGCCACCACCGGACAGAACGGGCTGGTGCAGGCTCAGCAGTTCAAGGAGACCGCAGATCTCACCGGGGTGGTGCTCACCAAGCTTGACGGTACGGCCAAGGGTGGTATTGCGCTGGCCATCCAAACCGAACTGGGTATCCCCATCAAGTTGGTGGGATTGGGCGAGTCGGTCGACGATCTCATCACGTTCGACCCCGACGAGTACGTCGACGCACTGTTCAGTTCGGACTGACATGGTCGCGTTGATACTCGCTGTCGTAGGTGTGCTTATCGTATTTGCCATTGCTGCAGTCACCATTGGTCGCGAGGCACGCCGCCTCGACAGCTTTTCGCCCGTACCAGTGTTCGATGTGGAATCAGCAGTGGCCTACGTTGGCGATCATCTGCCCGAGTCGATGTCCAACTCGGTGACGTATTGGGATGTGCGCCGGGTGTTGGACTGGGAACTCGAGGACCTCGACGCGGATGGATTGGCCAAAGAGTCGATGATCGTGGAGGGACCCAACGGTCCGCAGATCAATCACACCGTGGTGGTCGACGACGGCCGACTGCACCGACTGGTGCAACGGGCGGTGGACGAAGGCACATCACTGTCTGGAGTGGAAGTGCGGGCCATTCTCGAGGCCAAGCTCGGCTATCTGCAGACCATCGGGGCAGTAGGCCCCCAGGCCGATCCGGACGAATTGACCCACTAGGAGCGCCCATTCGTTTCGAGTCGGTGAACGGTGGCTGATGGAAAGAAAAATCAGTTGCCTTAGCTCGGCCAGTGGTGGCACACTTTCAACACCAGAGAGAGGAGGTGGTCCAAATAGCTAGTAAATGTTGTGGGACGCTGGAGGTGGCTGGCCGCTAGCGGCAGCTTGGACCGGCTGGCGAAACTCCGCCAGCCACCCTTCGACTCAGTGACGGGGACTAGTCCCTCCCGAGCTTTCTCCACTGGGTCGTGGTCTTTTTTTCTCAAGTGTTTTGGGTTCAGGAGCAGGTACCTTCAGGGTGCCTGCTCCTGCGCTTTTTATTACCGTGGGATCACTGAGGCAGCCAGTGCGCATGGTTGTGTAGCGCCACCCACCCTACGAACGTCACGGCGTCAATCAGGGTGTGGGCCACAATGAGCGGCACCGTCCGACGCCCCGACAAGCGCCATCGGCCGAACAGCAGCCCCATCACCACGTTGCCGATGAACGCCCCATATCCCTGGTACAGGTGGTAGCTCCCGCGCAGGATGGCGCTCACGATGATGGCGGGCCACATACCCCAGCCGAACTGGGTGAGTCGGCGTAATAGGTAGCCGATGGTGATGGACTCCTCCAGAACGCCGAAGCGAAGCGCGCTGAGTATCAGCAGCGGTATCTGCCACCACCGGCCGCCGTCGGCAACTGGGATCACCGCCCGGCTGAGGCCCAGATGAAAGGCGGCCAGATAGAGCGCTAGGCCAGAGCCACCAATGACGGCGGCGATGAGCGTGCCCTGGACCACATCTCGTCGTGGTGAGGTGGTGTCGATGCCGATGTCGGCCCACGTCTCGGTGTTGCGCAGTAGCACGTGACCAACCAGCATTACGGGCACGATGCCCACGATGATCGACAGCAGTTGGCGGGCACCGTCGGACCACGTGAAGAGCGCCGAGTTGAGCGACACCTGCGTGCCCCGTATGGGGCTCTCCGCCAGACTGATGAGGGCATAGACAGCCGATGGCAACAGCGACAACCCGAGTACCAGCCACACTTCTTGGTGCAGCAGCTTTGCCGTTGTGGGCATGGTTCTCATGGTTGCGGCCAACCTAGGTGTGCCAGGATCTGTTCATGTCCCGACCCACCCGTTTTGAGCACTACCGGTTCCTCGGCGACAAACGCACCCAGGTGGTGTACGACCTCGACGATCCGTCAACCCCATCGGCAGTGGTGGAAGAAGTGTCCTCATCGGGAAACGGCGCAGCATTCGGGCCAGACACGCTGGCCGAGGCCCGCAACCGCAACTACAAGGCCTACAAACCACGCTGAGCAGACGCCGTGTCGGCGCCCACCAGGTGCCGCACCCATCCCGTTGCCGAGTGGAGTTCACATCGCGTTGGGCGCAATCCTGGCTCCACTCGATGGATTCGGAGCAGCAGCGGCGCGCTTGGCGGCGCGGTAGCGCTGCAGCGACTCGGCCGATTCCGCATCCGCCACGCTGAGCAGGCTGCCGTCCACGCCTAAGTCCCCAGCCGCCTCCCGCCAGCCCGGCACCTCCACACCCAACCGCTTGCCCAGGATGGCT
>JAYVGK010000363.1:0-6313 GCA_043772215.1 Acidimicrobiales bacterium
GCCAGCAGCGCTGCGATCACCGCCACCTTGCTGAACTTGGCCTTCAATGATCGGCGGCTCGGCGGTGTCCAGGCAGGCAGTGCATCCACGTGATGAGTCTGCCAGTCCGGCCCGCCTACCCCCGCACTGAGCTGGGGTTTGCGGCACACCCCACCGCCCTCCCCCCAACCTCTCCAACATTTCCCCAATTTCCCCAATTCCCCAACAAGACCGGGTGCGGAGTGGATTCTTGTTGGGGAAAGTGGGCATACAGCCGCTTTTCCCAAACAAAAGGTGGGTTCTGACCCATTCTTGTCGGGGTTGTTGTCGGGGTGGTCGGGGTTCTGAGCCCAGCTTCAGTTGGGGTCCACTGCTCTGAGCGTTCGAAGCGGTACCCTCGGGGGATGGCCGGACCTGTCGCCGGAGAGCTGGTCGGTCGCGTTCTCGGCGGGCGTTTCCGTCTCGAAGCCCTTGTCGGCAGAGGCGCGTCCGCTCAGGTGTATCTGGCCAACGACACTCGGTTGCGACGCCGCGTGGCAGTGAAGATCCTTCATGCTGGAGCCGCAGGGGATTCCACGTTCTTACGCAGATTTCGTAGCGAAGCTCAACTGGCCGCCAGCCTCACCCATCCGAACGTGTTGGTGATCCATGACTGGAACGATGGGTTGGCCGACCCCGCCGACCCCACGTCCATCACCGAGCCCCCGTCCCTGGTGACGGAATACCTGGATGGTGGCTCTTTGCGGGCCATCCTCGATGACGGCCACCGCCTCACTCTGTCGCAAGCCACATTGGTGGGCCTCGACGCCGCTCGCGCCTTGGCCTACGCCCACCGCAACGGCGTGGTGCACCGCGACATCAAGCCCGCCAACTTGTTGTTCGGCGCTGATGGACGGGTACGGATTGGTGACTTCGGGTTGGCCCGTGCGCTGTCCGAAGCGTCATGGACCGAGCCCACCGGCGGCGCCGGGGGTACGGCCCGGTACGCCGCCCCAGAACAGGCTCGGGGCCGGGTTGTCGACGGCAAGGCCGACGTGTACGCCCTGGTGCTCACGCTCATCGAATCCGTCACCGGCACGGTGCCGTTCCCGGCCGATACCGAATTCGGTATACGGATGGCGCGGTTGCAAGGGCCAATTCCGGTACCCGATGCACTCGGTCCACTGGCCGAGGCCCTGGCCTCTGGCGGAGCCCTCGAACCGGACGACCGAGTGGATGCGGCGGGATTAGCCGATCTGCTGGAGCGGGCGGCGCGACGACTGCCTCGACCCACGCCGATCCCTCTGGCGGTGCCCATCGATCTCGATCGTTTGGTGGGAATCGGCGCAGATCCAACCATCCATGCCTTGTCGACGCCGACGTCGACGTCGACTTCGAGTTCGAGTCCGACGTCGGATCCGGCCCGGGCGGCCGATGCGGTGCTGCCCGACGTTGTGGATCTCACGGCTGACTCGGCTGTCCCTGCCGATGCGCCATTCACCGAAGATGTGCTGAGCAACACGCCTGAAGTCTCACCTGAAGTCTCACCTGAAGTCACGGCCGACACGGTGGTGAAGCGAAGCGTTGATGTTCCCCAGACGAGCCGCCGCTGGATATGGCGGATGCTGGCGTTGGCCATGCTGCTGATGGCCATCGGAGGGGGTTTTGCGGGATACGCATGGTGGAAATCGCGCCCCGTGTATGCGGTGATCCCATCGGTCGCTGGCCAAAGCAGCGATGCCGCTCGATCCAAGCTGGCGGCCGGGAAGTTCGTGGTGCGCGTCACTCGACGACGAGACGAGAAAGTGGGAGTGAACTCGGTCATCGAGCAGAGCCCTGCGCCCGGTCTGCGCGTCAAGCGCAAGACTGCCGTGGCGTTGGTGGTTTCCGACGGTCCCAGCCCTCGAATGGTCCCTGCCCTCAACGGTCTCGATGAGGATGGCGCTCGACAGCAACTCGATGCTCAGCAGCTGAAGCTGGGGACGGTCACCCCCAGCGCCGACGAGGCGGTCCCCGAGTCCATTGTCATCAGTTGGTCCCCTCAGGGGCAAGTGGCGCGAGACAGCGCCATAGATGTGGTGGTCTCCAGCGGACCGGCGCCACGTATGGTCCCGAACATCTCGGGCATGTCACCCGAGCAGGCCAAGAACGAGTTGCCTGACGGACTCACCGGCGACGTCGTACGTCAATCGAGCGACAAGGTCCCTGCCGGAACCGTGATTGCGTCGAATTACAAACCGGGCACTGCACTTCCCCGGGGCGCCACCATCCGGATCATCGTATCCAGCGGGCCGGCATTGGTGAAGATCCCGGCGGTTCGCGGGCTTGACGTGAGCACCGCAGTGACGCGTTTACGCGATGCGGGGTTCAGCGTGTCCGGCACGAAGGGTTCACCCGACCAGCCGGTGATCTCCACGGAACCAGTGGAAGGCAAGGCCGTGAAAAAAGGTACGGCGATCACGTTGATCACCGGACCCATCACCACCGGACCCGCCGACTAGATCTTGTTCTTGATGTCGATGGCGGCGGGGCCGATGAGCACGATGAACAGTGTCGGCAGAATGCACAGCACCAGGGGAAACAGCACCTTCACTGGAAGCTTCATGGCCTTTTCCTCTGCGCGCTGACGACGACGACGTCGCTGTTCGGCGGCCTGTACCCGCAGCACCTGGGCCATGGGGATGCCGTACTGTTCCGCCTGCAGAATGGCACCTACGAATTGGCGCAACTCGGGCACCTTGTTGCGGGTGGCCATGCCACGCAGTGCCTCGGCTCGTGACAGTCCAGCAGCCACATGCTGCAGCGTTCGCATCAATTCTTGGGCCAGCGGACCTTCATTGGATTTGGCAGTACGGGCCATTGCGGCATCGAAACCCAAGCCTGCCTCGACGCCGACCGTGATCTGATCGAGCACGTCGGGAAGGGACTTCAAGATGAGTTGCTGCCGCTTGGTGGCCTTGTTCTTGATGAGGATGTCGGGCAGGAAAAATCCGAGTACGGGGGCTCCGACGAGTTGGATGAACCACAGCTTGCCGCTGCCACCGAGTATCGAGAACGACCGCAGCAGACCGAGCGCAAGGAGCACCAGCTTCACGCCGATGACCTTCTCCACTGTCCATTTGGTGTCGCCGGACAGCATGAGACGCATCTCGATGGTGTCTGCCCAGCCAACCGGGGTCAGCTTGCGCAACCGGGCCAAGATCGAATTGACCAACGGCATCACGGCGCGATCCTTGGCCGAGGTGCTGAGGTATGCCTCACGCAGATCGGTGGGGCCACCACCTCCACTTCCACTTCCGCCACGACCGCCGAGGAGATCGTCAGCACTCACCGTGGAGTTGTCGGCACCGAGGAACGTCCACGCCAACAGACCCACAGCCGCGGGGATGGCAACAACGCCGAAGAGCATCAGCGGGTCCATGTCAGACTCCTAAAATTCGATCTTGCAGAGATTGAACAGCCAGATGCTGCCGATCAGCATGAGCAACGAGCCGCCGCCCAGCAGATAGAGGCCTTGGCCGGAAAACAGCTTGCTGATGTAGTCGGGGTTGGAGAGCTTGATGAACAGCCCCAACACGATGGGCATGCCGATCAGCACTACCGCCGAGAGACGGCCTTCAGCAGAGAGCGTCTTCACCTGACGGCGGAGATCGGCACGGTCACGGATGGTGTTACCCACCTGTTCGAGTACCTCGGCCAGATCGCCACCGACGTCACGGTTGATCTCAACGGCGGGGATCACCCACTCAAGATCCACGCAGCGAAGGCGTTCTGCCAACGACTTCAACGACTCCACCAGGTCCCGGCCGAGGCGGGTTTCCACCACCACACGGTGGAACTCTTCCTTGGTGGGTGACTCGCCTTCGCGAGCAACCGAATCGAGCGCTTGGACAAGACCCTGACCGGCCCGCATGGACGAACTGAGAAGTTGGAGGGTGTCACTCAGCTGATCACCGAACCTCTTCGACCGCTTGTTGGCGCTGCGATCCACATAAAACTTGCAGGCGATGGCCCCGATGAGAAAAAACAGCGGAAAGCCAACCGAGCCGAAGCGCAGCCAACCGAGCATGCCGCACACCAGTGCAATGACGGCCGACAGTACGAGAAACTCGGCGGAGCGCAGGTTGATGGCGGCGCGCTCCAGCCACAAATTGAGCGAGCCTGATTTACCGCTCTGCTCCAGTTTGCGATCGGCCAAATCCGTAAGCGCGCGTGATATACCAGCAACCGGTGTCTTCACCACCTTGGGGGCAACGTCGTAGCCCGTGAGGTTGAGTTTTTGTGGTTTGGCGGCCGTCAACTGCAGCAACAAGATGAGCAGCGCACCAAAGATGAGGGCCATTCCGATGAGGAGCACCAAGGTATTGGAGAACAGGCGGGTGACAAATCCGGGCCGAAGCACCGAAGGGGGCTTCACGATGGCGTCGAGGCGGCTGCGTACGGCGATGGCCCGGAGACCAGCAGCATCGGTAGCTTTTACGATGGTGCCGTTCGGCCCGGCTAACTGGTTCAATACTGCAGTCTTCTGGGCGTCGGGCTTGTCAGTGTTGATGTCGATGACGTTGACATGGATCTTCGATGCATCGATGCCTCGCATGGCCTCGGAAAGGGTGCGCTGGCTGGTGCCATCGAGTCCATCAGTGACCACCACCAATTGGCGGTACGAGTCAGATCCCTGGTCGAAGGTCTCTACTGCCAATGACAACGCCTCGAAGAGTTGCGAACCGTCGGTGTCCACTCCCAGGCCACTGATGACGGTTTTAGAGCCCGTGATGTTGGTACTGAGATCGCGCACGGTCTGGGGGAAGCTACCGAAGGCGATGACAGCAGTACGCGCATCAGTGGGCAAGGCGCCGAGGAACAAAATTGCTGATCGGCGTGCCGCGCTGTAGCGGGGTCCATCGAGTCGTTGGCTGTTGTCGATGGCCACCACCACGTCCAGCCTCGATGGGGTGGTACGCGAAGCGGCGTGGGCCGGGGTGGCAGAGAACAAGGTGGTAAGCGTGCTGATAACAACGCCAACCATGCCGGCCCGGATGGCGCATCGTCGAATGTGGTTCATCCCTTCCTCCCGAGCGTGCTGAGGTCGACGGCGCCAAACATGCCAGCCGGTAGTGAGATGCCATGATCGAGCAACTTCTCACTGAACTTGGGACGGATGCCGGTTGGTTTGATGACACCCTGATGACGTCCGTTGGCGTCTACACCAGCGCCGTAGTCGAACGCGAAGATGTCGGACAACGTGATGGTCTGGCCTTCCATTCCTTCCACTTCGGTGATGGCCACTACTCGACGGGAGCCGTCACGGAATCGGGCGATCTGGACAAAGAGATCCACGGCGGAAGCAATCTGTTGACGAATGGCCACGGCGGGGAGGTCGTAGCCGGCCATGAGTACAAGCGTCTCGAGACGAGCCAATGCGTCTCGGGGAGTATTGGCGTGCAACGTCGTCAACGATCCGTCATGGCCGGTGTTCATGGCCTGCAACATGTCGAGAGCCTCACCGCCACGGCACTCGCCGATTACCACACGGTCTGGGCGCATACGAAGTGAGTTCTTCACGAGGTCGCGAATTGTCACGGCGCCCTTGCCCTCGATGTTCGGCGGGCGGGTCTCGAGGCGTACCACGTGGGGCTGACGCAGTTGGAGTTCCACTGCGTCCTCGATGGTGACGATGCGTTCGTCCGGAGGGATGAAACTCGACAAGATGTTGAGCATCGTGGTCTTGCCTGTACCGGTACCACCGGACACGATGATGTTGAGGGCGCCGGCGACGCAGGCGGCCAAGAGCTGAGCAGCCTCGGGAGTCAGTGACCCTTTGGAGATGAGGTCCTGCACTTGGAGCGGATCACGGGAGAACTTCCGGATCGTGAGCGCAGGGCCGTCCACGGCCAAGGGCGGGATCACTGCATTGACGCGTGAACCGTCCGCCAGACGGGCGTCCACCATGGGCGACGACTCGTCGATGCGCCGACCGACATTTGACACGATGCGCTCGATGACTCGGCGCAATTGGTCGTTGGAATAGAACCGTTCCCGCGACCTGGTGAGTTTGCCTGCTCGTTCGATGAAGATCGGAGTGGTGCCTTGCACCATGATCTCCGAAACGGCGGGATCTTTGAGGAAACGATCGATGGGCCCGTGACCGAGCACGTTGTCGGACAAATCACTGACGAGCTGGTGGCGTTCGTCGGAAGTGAGCGGGGTGGACTCGGCCGAAATCAACCCAGTGATGAGATCCACCACGGTGGCCCGAAGCTGAGCGTCACTTTGATTTTGGTCGAAGAGCTTCACGCCGAGGCGGGTGATGAGCTGCTCGTGTACGCGCTCCTTGAGCGCCATGAACGGGTCATTG
>JAYVGK010000364.1:0-10727 GCA_043772215.1 Acidimicrobiales bacterium
CTTGGGATCTTCGAAATTGAAGCCACCGGAGAGGAGCGACGTACCGAGATCGGCATCGGCAAACAACAGACGAGGAAACTCGTACGGCAGCGTGGCGAACAGGTCGGCAATGGGGTGCGCATCCAACCAGAGACCCAGCGGACCAATGAGTACCAACTTCGACAGATCACGAGGCGCCACGCAGGCCATCTCGGCGGCAATCATGGCGCCGAAATCGAGCCCCATCACATGGGGCTTCATCGCTTGGGACTGCTGCGCACCAATGGCATCCACCACATCCCAGCCATGCAGCGCAAAGTCCTGCATGTCCACAAGTCGATCCTCGGTGGGCTCTTCGCCATAGCCCGGCCATTGCGGAGCATGCACGGTATAGCCTGCGGCTGCAAGGCGCTCCAAGAACGGCTCTTCGTCAAACAGCCCCGAAGTACCGTGGAAGTACACCACGGCCGGACCGCTGTCGCCGTACTGTCGCACTTGAGCATCAAGGCCCAACCGGGTGGTGATGCCATATGTGCGCATAATTACAGTGGTCAAGGTCGCTCCTCACGCAGCCGCTGGGCAAAGGAGACTTCAGGTTGCACGCGGTCTTCCATGGGATGAATCCACCAACGATCGTCGCCAGCATATTCGGGCCACATGTTTCGCAGTTGGGGCATTACCTTTTCGGCGAACAACTGTGTGTTGATGCGCACCTTCCAGTCCGGCATGTCGCCCATCTGGAACAGGCCGAACACCATACCGATACGTAATCCTTTGATCATGTCCTCCATGCGCTCGCGTACAGTGTCGGGACCTCCGGCGATGACGTATCCGCCCTCCACCAGGTTCTTCCAGGTGAGCTCGGTGAATGTCTTTTGCCTACTTTCACGTAGCTGACTGAGCGCACCCGCCTTGATGGTCTTGATGGTGCGATACCCGGGCGGGTCGGCAAAACGCGGGTCAACGTGCAGGCAGCGGTTGTAGAAGTAGAGAATATGCTCGGAGTACAACTCCTCGGCCTGAGCATCGCTCTCGGCAGTGCAGATCACTTGGGCGAAGCTGGCCCGATATGGCGATAGGTCCTTGCCCCGCTCAGCCACACGATTCCAGTAACCATCCATGAGCATCTTGCCCGCTTTGTATCCACTGAATGATAAGTACGAATAGTTGTAGTCGTTGTCCAGGCAGAAGTCCCACGTTTCCACGGATCCGCCACCGGGCACATAGATGGGTGGATTGGGACGCTGGATGGGTTTGGGCCAACAGTTCACGTAGCGCAACTGGTTGTACTTACCGTCGAAGGCAAAGGGCTCGTCCTCGTGCCAAGCTCGCATGATGAGTTCGTGGGCTTCGAGATACTTGTCACGAGTGAGCGCGGGGATCTGTCCGTAACAGAAGTTGGTGTCCATGGGTGTGCCCACGGGAAACCCCGCCACCAGTCGACCGCCGCTGATGACGTCGAGCATGGCGAACTCTTCGGCTACTCGAATGGGTGGGTTGTACAGCGCAATGGAATTGCCGATGACGCAGATGGCGGCACGACTGGTGCGTCGGGCCAGACCGGCGGCAATGAGGTTGGGGCTGGGCATGATGCCGTAACCGTTCTGGTGGTGTTCGTTGACGCCAATTCCGTCGAAGCCGCAGGCGTCGGCAAACTCCAATTGATCCATGTACTCGTGGTAAACGGCATTGGCCCGGCGGGGATCAAAGTACTTCTGGGGGATGTCCACCCATACGGAATTCGATTCTTCACGAAAGTTGTCCGGCAGATCTGGCCACGGCATGAGGTTGAACCAGCAGAATCGCATATGTTCCTTTCATCGTGCACTCTCGTTGCCGAGTACCTGATGCCAGTATGTGCGCCGGGGTGACGGCCGGGCGAATCGACCGGTGTTCGAGGAGCCCACCATCATTGGACACAGCGTCAATGGCAAAGGTTTTCGCGGCAATGCCCTTGGTTTGTACGGATCGAACTCCTCTGTGTTCGTTGATCTCATCAACGCTTGTGAGCCACCACGAACACTCGGCGGAACGGGAACGGCGTACCCCAAGGCCGGGATCCGTACGCAGCGCAAAACAGCGGGGCAAGGTCATCGCAGAATTCGAGTTGCTGGTGTGGCGAGAGTCGGCTGAGCGCCGGGCGAAGGCCGGTACCCTTCACCCATTCCAGTACCGGGTTTTCACCCTGCAGTATGTGCACATAGGTGGTTTCCCATGCATCCACTGCCAGATCCATACCGAGGTCGTTGAGCAGGCTGAGGTACACCTCTGCCGGATACGAGGAGTGGGTGCGCTCCGCCAGATCCCCGAATTGCGCTTTCCACTGCGGCATGGCTCGTACCTGGCGAATGGCTTGATGATGGGGGTCGTCCAAGTTGCCGGGCACCTGGACGGCCAACCACCCACCGGGGTTGAGATGGTCGATGAGTCGTGGCAACTGACTCAGATGACCGGGCACCCATTGCAGAGCGGCGTTGGACACGATGACGTCGACCGCCGATGGTGGTATCCACGAGGCGATGTCGCCCTTGTAGAACGAGATGCGATCACTGGTGAATGACTGAGATGCCGCCAGCATGGCGTCGTCATTGTCCACCCCCACCACATGGGCGTTGGCCCAGCGTTGGCCCAGCGCTGGCTCAGGGTGGCTGTGAGTTCCCCTGAGCCACAGCCCAGATCCACCACGGACGCAGGATGCGTGGCTTTCGGCCGGCCCGAACTCAGGTGGCAGACCACGCTTGCATCAGCAGATCAACTGCGGAGCCGGGGCTGCGAGTCCCTGTCATCACTTCGTGTTCCAGGCTCGCCAGGACCGCAGCCACTCCTGGGTGCGAACGCAATTGCGAGAGCACACGCTCACTGAGTTCGTCCCACATCCAGGTACGGCTCTGCTCGGCCCGGCGAAGGGCGAACTCGCCCGATCTTTCCAACGCAGAACGTATTTCTTGTAGGCGATCCCAAACATCGGCCACCCCCAACCCGGTGAGGGCCGAGACGGGCATGGCCACGGGCACCCATGCTGTGCTGCGCGGCCGCAGCAGACGCAGTGCGCTGGAGTAGTCACCCAAAGTCATCCGAGCGGCCTGCTCCAGGTTGCCATCGCATTTGTTGACCACCACGAGATCCGCCAACTCCATGATGCCCCGCTTGACTCCCTGCAATTCGTCTCCGCCACCGGGGGCAACCAACAGCGTGAACACATCAGTCATGCGAGCCACCGCCGTCTCGGATTGACCCACGCCCACCGTCTCCACCAACACCACGTCGTACCGGGCGGCCTCGCACAACAGCAGCACCTCTCGGGTCCGTCGGGCCACTCCCCCGAGGGTGCCGCCCGACGGGGTGGGCCGGATGAACGCCGACCCATGGCGAGCAAGGTCAGCCATCCTGGTTTTGTCGCCGAGAATGGAACCGCCGTGCCGAGTGGACGACGGGTCCACCGCCAATACCGCCACTCGCAACTGCTGCTCGTTAACCAGATGCAGGCCGAACACCTCGATGAAGGTGGACTTGCCCACGCCGGGGGTGCCCGAAATGCCGACTCGCAGGGCGCCGCCAGAATCGGGAGTCAATTCGTCGAGTAGCGCCGTGGCCTGCATTCGATGATCGGGCCGGGTGCTCTCCACCAGTGTGATGGCCTTGGCCAGAGCCGCACGATCGCCCTGGCGGACACGATTGGCCAGGGAGGGGTGACTCACGATTGGCAACCTTAGGGGCAGCCATTGCAGGTGGCGATGTTCAGCCGGTGGGGGTCGCTGCCGATGATATCGATGGTGTCCACGTCTCTTGCTCCAGCGCTGGCCCGACGCCCGTCCAGACACGTGCTGCCACCCGACAACGAGCGTGACCACACTGCGCTCCCGGGGGCGTTTAGGCGCGCTGTTCACCCGGCCACGTGGGCCACGGTGGCGGTGGTAGTGCTGTTCAGCGCAGTGACTTCCTGGTTGGCTATTCGCGCCCATCGCAATTTTGGTACTTGGGGCTTTGATATGGGCATCTACGACCAGGCGTTGTGGTTGGTGGCTCGCGGGCATTCGTTCATCACCGTGCGGGGCCTCCCGGTGTGGGGCCACCATGTGAACTTGGTGCTGTACCTCTTGGCCCCTGTGTCGTGGCTGGGCGGTGGACCTTCGGTGTTGGTGGCCATTCAGTCCGTGTCCCTCGGCGTGGGTGCCCTACCGGTGTCGTGGTTGACCCGTGACCGGTTCCGATCTCCATGGGCCGGCCTGTTTGGCGCAGTGGTGTACCTGCTCTATCCGCCGGTGGGCTGGCTCACGTGGATCAACTTCCATCCCGAGGCCCTGTCCGTCAGTGCGCTTATCTTCGCGTGGTGGTTGGCGTCGAGGCGACGATGGGTTTGGTTCGCCGTCGCCGTCGGGTTGGCCCTATGCACCCGCGAGGAAGTGGGCCTCCAAGTGGCCATCATGGGCGCAATGATGTTGGGGAGGTGGGTGTTTGGCCGACGTGCGATTGCTGGCCGCGGTCGTGGGGCACTGCGAGCCGACGGCGTCGCTGGAGCGTGTGCGATGGTGGCAGGCGCAGCCTGGTTCTTGGTGTGTTCGAAGCTGGTGATACCGCACTACCTCGGCGGTGGCGACGCGTTCTATATTCGCCATTTCTACGGGGCCTATGGGTCAACCATGGGCGAGGTGGTGACTCATCTGGTGACCCATCCCGGTACCGTGGCCCACCTCGCCGCCCAGACCGACCGGGTCCGTTTTGCCGCTGACCTGCTGGGTCCACTCGGTGGATTGCCAATCCTCGGATTGCCCTTCTTGGTCATGGCCGGGCCGCAGAGCCTGGCCACGCTGGCCGGGTCGGAGGGGTTTCTGCGTGATGTGCGCTTCCAGTACACCGCCCTGATGATTCCGGGACTGGTGATCGGTGCCATCGAAGGCGCGGTACTGCTCGTGCGTCGCCGTCGGAGCCTGGGCAAGCTACTGGTGGTGTGGCTGGCGATATGCAGCCTGGGTGGCGCACTGCTGCGCGGCCCGTTGCCATTCAGCCCCCAGAGTGATTCGTGGGTGGGCCCCACGTCAAGAGTGTCGGCCATGCAGGAGGCAGTGGACTCAGTGCCATCCGGAGCGGGTGTGGCTGCTACCGAAAACATCATCCCTCACCTCACTCATCGTAGGTATGCCTACGATTTTCCGAACCCCTTCTTACCAATGGTCTACGGGGTGGATGGTGCAGCAGGGGCGAACCCGGGCACGGTGACATGGTTGGTGGTGGACCGACACGGTCTGTCGCCCAAATACACGGCCGTACTCAACGGCTTGGTCCGGTCAGGTGGCCGCTTCATGGTGGTCAGCGAACGCGATGGTGTGGTGGTGGCCCGCCGGCGATAGTTCGAGTGATCGCAGGTCAAGGAAGTTGGTGTCGACCGAGGAAGTCGAGCAACAGCTTGGCAATGGTGTCAGCGTGGGTGGCCGGCACCATGTGATCGGCATCATCGATGGTAACTCGCTCGATACCCGGCACCTTGCGCTCGATGTAGTCGGTGGCGCCCGAAAATGCGGTGTCAAGCGATCCCACCATCACGATGGCCGGACAGGCAATGTCGGCCAAGTGATCCATGACGTAAGAATCCTCGTGCAGACCCACCAGCGTTTCCGGTCGGCCCTGCTTCTCGGCCCCACGAGTGACGTCACGGTTCCAGTTCTCACGGGCGTCGGGTGACCGGAAACCGGGGCCGGTGGCGATGAGACCGAGGGCGGCCATCTTGGTTGGGTTGTCGATGGCGTAGCGGGCCGATAGGTATCCGCCCAATGAATGGCCCACCAGGATCACGCGATCGTAAGCGTCGGCTATCTGACACAACGCGGCGTACGCCAGGGACGGTCCGTAGGCATCGTCGGCCACCTTGGCCGACTGGCCATGACCGGGCTGATCCCAAGCCACCATTTCGAAACTGTGGTCGAGTGCGGCGGTGAGTTCAGCCCACACTGCGGCGTCACTTCCCACTCCGTGAGACAAGATGATGGGTAGGCCCGAACCGGTCACAACGGTGTGCAGATCGATGGGCTGGCTCATTGGGTGGACCCTATCTGCGCCCTAGGCCCCTGATCCAAACGCGCTGGGCGAGTGACGCAGTGGTCAGAGGGCCGGGGATTTGCCCCGCAGTAGACCGAGGATCTCGGCGGCGGCGTGGGGAATGTTGGTGCCTGGCCCATAAATTCCGCTGACACCGATGTTGCGTAGGAACGCATAGTCCTGCTGCGGGATGACCCCGCCGACCACCACGAGCACTTCGCCTGCACCGGCGGCCTGCAACTCCTTGATCAGTTCTGGCACCAACGTCTTGTGCCCGGCGGCCTGCGATGACACCCCCACTACGTGCACGTCGTTGTCCACCGCATCACGTGCCACCTCAGCCGGGGTCTGGAACAGCGGCGCCACATCGACATCGAATCCGAGATCGGCGAACGCAGTGGCAATGACCTTGGCCCCGCGGTCGTGGCCGTCTTGACCCATCTTGGCCACCAACATTCGGGGACGGCGGCCCTCCTCCACGGCAAAGCGGTCTACGTCGGCCACGATGGCCTGGAACTCTGCGTCCTCGTTGTAAGCGGCGCCGTACACCCCGCTGATGCTGCGGATCTGAGCCGAATGGCGACCGAACACCCGCTCCAACGCGTCGCTGATTTCCCCCACGGTGGCCCTCGCTCGGGTGGCGTCAATGGCCAGGGCCAGCAGGTTGGCGTCACCTCGGGCACCGGTTTCGAGGGCGGCCAACGAGGCGTCCACGTCGGCCTGATCACGAGTGGCCCGGATGTGTTGCAAGCGCACAATCTGCTGTGCGCGCACCTTGTCATTGTCCACATCGAGGACGTCTTGCGGGTCCTCTTCGGCCAGGCGGTACTTGTTGACGCCAACGATGACATCCTCGCCGCGATCCACCCGAGCTTGGCGCCGAGCGGCGGAATCCTCGATACGCAATTTGGGCATCCCGGACTCCACCGCCACTGTCATGCCACCAATGGACTCCACCTCTTCGATCAGCTTCCATGCCTCGGTGGCCAAGGCCTCGGTGAGCGATTCCACGTAGTAGCTGCCGCCGAGCGGATCCACCACGTTGGTGATACCGGACTCTTCTGCCAATATCAGTTGTGTATTGCGTGCTATGCGCGCAGAGAATTCCGTCGGGAGCGCAATGGCTTCGTCGAAGGAGTTGGTATGCAGGCTCTGGGTGCCGCCCAACACTGCAGCCATGGCCTCGATGGTGGTACGCACCACGTTGTTCATGGGGTCTTGCTCGGTGAGCGACACGCCACTGGTTTGGCAATGGGTACGCAGCATGAGCGACCCGGTGTTCTGCGGATTGAACTCCTTCACAATGCGGGCCCACAGCAAACGGGCGGCGCGCAGCTTGGCCACTTCCATGAAGAAGTTCATACCAATGCAGAAGAAGAAGCTGAGGCGCCCGGCGAACTCATCGATACCGAGGCCTGCGGCGATGGCGGCTCGGGCGTACTCACGACCGTCGGCCAGCGTGAACGCCAATTCCTGTACCGCGTTGGCCCCGGCCTCTTGCATGTGATAGCCGGAAATGGAGATCGAGTTGAACTTCGGCATGTTGCGGGCCGTATAACCAATGATGTCGGCCACGATGCGCATGGACGGCGCAGGCGGATAGATGTAGGTGTTGCGCACCATGAACTCTTTGAGCACATCGTTTTGGATGGTGCCGCTCAACTGGTGTTGGCCCACCCCCTGCTCTTCGGCCGCCACCACATAGCCGGCCAATACAGGGAGTACGGCGCCGTTCATGGTCATCGACACGCTCATCTTGTCGAGTGGGATGCCGTCGAACAAGATCTTCATGTCTTCAACGGAGTCGATGGCCACACCGGCCTTGCCCACATCGCCAGTGACTCGCGGATGATCTGAGTCATATCCACGGTGAGTGGCCAAGTCGAAGGCCACACTGATGCCTTGTTGACCGGCGGCCAGGTTCTTTCGGTAGAACGCGTTGGAATCTTCGGCGGTGGAAAAGCCTGCGTACTGACGAATTGTCCAGGCCCGGTTGGTGTACATGGTGGCCCGTACGCCCCGCGTGAATGGTGGCAAACCGGGCAACGTATTCACTGACTCCAAAGCCTCGAGATCCTCGACCGTGTACAGCGGCTTGATGGCGATGCCCTCCGGCGAGTGCCAGGTGAGAGCGGCGGTCACGTCACCGTCCACCTTTGCCTCTTGGGCGGCGAGGCGTTGCCACTGATCCAGGGTGGGCGGTTCGAACTCATTCAGCACACCACGGAGGATACCGGGGCTGGGCCTGGCCCCGGTAGCGTTCGGTGATGCAGACACCACCAGGATTGCCTCGTTTCCGCTCATGGGCGTTACCGAGGCTGATAGTCGTGGCGACCGTGGCAGCCCTCGCAGGGTGCGGCACTGCTGCGCAGAAGTCGTTCGATGTTGCAGCCATTGCCCTCCCCGCGCAGCCCGGGGCCACGCCTTCCGATGTGGTGGTCCTGGCCCAGTCAGCGCAACAAAATAGCGACAGGGTGGTGTACTCGGCCAGCCTCGCCGTCACCGTCGAGGACCCCGGCGAGGGGTCACGGGCCACCACGGCGGCGGCAGTGGAGAGCGGAGGGTTCCGCGTGTCGGAGTCGGTGCAGGAGAACCGAGTGGATGTGGTGGTACGGGTGCCGCCAAAGGCATTCCAGAGCACCATTGATGCCATCGCCCGGCTGGGTACAGTCAAGCGCCGGGACATCAGTTCGGCCGATATCACCGCCAGCTTCGTAGACCTGGAAACCCGCCTGACGAATGCCAAGGTCAGCCGTGACCGATTGGCCAAGCTGCTGGCCGACTCCGTGCAAGTCGACAACATAGTGAAGGTGGAAGGAGCGCTACAAGAGCGCCAAACCCTGGTGGAGCAACTCGAAGGTCAGATGCGTCTGCTCAAATCTCGAGTGTCGCTGTCCACCATCACGGTCACGTTCGTGACCCCGCATCACGCCAATGATTTGAAAGTGGATCATGACGTGCCCGGGTTTGCCCGGGGGCTTCGAAATGGCTGGGCGGCTTTTCGCAACGGGGTCTCGTGGACGTTCACCGCCATTGGTGCGTCGTTGCCGTTCCTGGTGCTGATCGGCGTGTTGGTGGGGTTCGGTCGGCTGGCGCTGTTGGTGTGGCGGGTTCGGCAACGCAACCTGGCTGGGCGAATGGTACTCAGCGAGACGGGGGACGACCCCGAGAACGCCATAGGTCCCGCCACCAGTACGTTGGACCACACTCCGCACGAAGGCGACCATGCGTGATCTCGTCGACGTCCTGGTAGTGCATGCGGCCGAGCTGCTGGCATGTGAGGGAGTCAGACGGGGGCCCGGTCTGGCTCAATTGGGGGTTCTCCACGATGGTGGAGTGGCCATCACCGACGGACGGATCGTGGCCGTTGGTGCCTCGACCGATTTGGAGAAGCGTTTCGATGCAACGTTGCTTGTCGACGCCAGTGGTCGGCTCGTGAGCCCGTCATTTACAGATGCCCACACTCATCTGGTGCATGCCGGTTCGCGTCACGACGAGTGGGAGCAGCGGGCCACCGGTGTACCGAGGCACGGTATCGATGGGGGGATCAGGTGGTCGATCGCCCGGACCCGTGAGGCTGATGAAGAGGTATTACGCGCGCATGCAATTGCCAATCTGGACATCGCACTCGAGCACGGCACCACGGTGTTGGAAGCCAAGTCGGGCTACGGCCTTGATCGCGACACCGAACTGAGATTGCTTCGTATTGCGTCATCGCTTCAGCATCCGGTGGAAGTGGTGCCCACCTATCTCGGAGCCCATGTGTTGCCGCCTGAGTTCGTCGATGACCGAGACGCGTACGTCGAACTGGTGGTGGACCTGTTGCCCGAAGCCAGCCGCTGGGCGCGCTACTGCGATGTGTGGGTGGACCCGGTGGCCTTCACTGTGCACGAAGCTCGCCGCATCAGCACCGCTGCCCAATCTCATGGCATGGGGGTACGTCTACACGCTGACCAAACCGGCCCCGCCGGTGGCGGCGGGCTGGGTGCGGCCCTACGGGCATCGTCGGTTGACCATCTGGAATGCGTCTCCGACGCAGACCTGTCCCTACTTGGCGCATCCGACACCGTGGCCATTGTGTTGCCCGGGGTCACGTTCCACATGACGGAGCAGGTGCCCCGACTGGTCGACGGTAATGAGCAGCCTGCCGAACGGCCCCATACGCCGTCGTGGTGTCGGCGGATCATCGACAGTGGGGCCATCGTGGCATTGGCCACCGACTACAACCCGGGTACCTGCCCAACCATAAGTATGCAGATGGTGATGCAAGCAGCGGCGCGTCTGTATCGTATGAGTTACGCCGAGATATGGCACGCCGTCACCATCAACGCCGCTCACGCACTTGATCGGAGCCATCGCAGTGGGAGCCTGATGGCGGGTCACGATGGTGATCTCATCATCTGGTCAGTGCCCGAGCACGGCATGGTGATCAACCGCTTTGGCCACAATATGGTGGACCAAGTACTGGTGCGTGGGCGCGTGGCGGTGGCGGGGGGCCGCAGGGTCAGGTAGTGATGGGGACGGCTTGGCGTTGGATCATGGAGCGCATCAACGGTCCAACTTCGGCGAGCGGCAGCGGTCGGGCATAGCGAAAGCCTTGGAACCGGGTGATGCCGGCGGCCAACAACGCATCCTCTTGTTGCTGCGTCTCCACCCCTTCGGCGATGGCGGTGAGACCCAATCGCATTGCCATCTCCGCCACCAATCGAACGATC
>JAYVGK010000365.1:0-2348 GCA_043772215.1 Acidimicrobiales bacterium
GATGAACACCAGCATGGCCACCACCGAGCGAACTACGCCCACGTTGGCTCGCACTACATCCACGGCTCCCGCCACCACCAGCGGCCACGGCGGAATGAGCAGTCCGATGACAGCCGCATGGGTGACCGTGAGCGTGGCCCCCTTCACACTCAATCTGGACTCGCGCTTGTGCAGTGGATGATGGCGGATGCGGTAGAGACCGAACGCCAGTAGTCCCACCCCGAGTATGATTTCAATGGCTAACGTAGCGCGCCGAACGCCGCGTCGTTGGGTGACGTCTGATGCGTACTGAGCCACCTCGGCGGCCGCCACCCACGTGATAGCCGTGACCGTGAGTAGCGACACCACCCATCCCGCCAGGAAGGCCCAACCGGCGCGCAGCCCGTGAGTGCTGGACAACACCGCAATGAAGGTCACCAGTTGCACCGGCTCCAGGGCGGTGGCGATCCCGATGACGATGAGATGCGGGAGCAGGTCAAACATTGCGCAGTGGACAGTATCGGTTCAGCACCACAATGATGATCAGGTACAACGGGGTGTGTCCATCTTTCTGGTTCGTCATGGTGAAACCGCAGGCAATGCCACTCGGGTGATGCAGCATCCCCATACCCCCCTCAACGAGACGGGTCTGCGCCAAGCAGTCGCCGTGGCCGACCGTCTCCATACACTGGGGTTTGTCCGGATTCTGTCGAGTGACATGGCCCGGGCCCGTATGACTGCCGAGGCCATTTCGTTACGCTCGGCAATGGCGGTGGAGGAGAGCGTGTTGCTGCATGAACGCAACTTCGGTGACCTGCGCGGGATGTCCTACGACGACCTCACCGAGGATCCGTTCGGGCCGCACTACACGCCACCCAATGGGGAGAGTTGGGCCGCATTCCACTCCCGAGTCGATGCGGCGTTCGCATGGATGGTGTCGGCCGCAGCGCCACCGGAGTCCACCGACCCCGGCAATGTGGTGGTGGTGACCCATGGCCTGGTGTGTCGGTCCATTGTGGACCGCTTGGTGGGTCCGGGGCTACAGAACGTGGTGACCGAAGGGTTCGGTAACACCAGCGTGAGCATCTTCGATGTAGAGCCGCCCCATCATCTGCATTTGGTGAACAGCATCAGCCACTTGGATGGTCTCGATGGGGTGAACCCTGCGGCCGGCGGCGGTGGGATCGCCTGACACCTGTGGTTGGAGTGGCCCCCGGGGTCAGCGGCTAGGCACCAAGGCCTGGGCGGCGCGGGTTTTGCGTTCGGACGCCACGACGGCGGCGATCAGCATTGCCACGATGATGGCCAGTGACACATAGGTGTTGAGATGGAACCAGTGCGACACCATCATCTTGATGCCAACGAACACCAGGATGGCCCCCAGAGCATGGGACAGATAGTGGAAGCGTTGCTTGGCGTTGGCCAGTAAGAAGTACATGGCCCGGAGGCCGAGGATGGCAAAGGCGTTGGACGCAAATACGATGTACGGCTCATGCGACACGGCCAGGATGGCCGGCACGGAGTCCACCGCAAACACCAAGTCGGTGACCTCGATCACCACCAGGGCCGCAAACAATGGAGTCGCCACCCGCTTGGCATTGACCCGGGTGAAGAACTTGTGACCATCGAAGCTGTCCGACACCGGCATCACTCTGCGCAGCAGATCCAAGCCACGGGTGCCGCTCGTGGTGCCCTCGTCGGCCCGGTGTCGGATGATCTTCACGCCGCTGAAGATCAGGAACGCACCGAACAGTAGTAACACCCACCAGAACTTCGTGATAAGCGCGCTGCCTATGAGGATGAAGATGGCACGAAGCGTCAGGGCCCCGAATATGCCCCAGAACAACACTCGGTGCTGGAACTTGAGCGGTATGGCCATGGTGGTGAACAGCAATGACCACACAAATACGTTGTCCACGCTCAGCGATTTCTCGATGAGGTAGCCGCTCATGTATTCGCCGAAGGCCTGGCCACCGAAGTTGATGAGCATGAACACGCCAAAGGACAAGCCGCACGCCACCCAGGCCAGTGACTCCATCAGCGCCTCTTTGGGCGACGGTTCGTGGTCGTCACGGTGGCGATACAAATCGATGCCGAGAAGCAGGGCGATGGCCCCGCCAAGCACGGCCCAAGACCAAATGGGCACGTCGATGTCCGCGAAGTTGGTACCTGCGGCGCCAAGTGCTGATGGGGTGAAGTACACGATGGATCTCCTTCAGATCTGACACGTTCCGTCAGCCGAAGGTCTCTCCGCCCGGGAATGGGCTGGCCGCGCCGGATCTGTGGATGAACATTTGCTCACTTCAGATCGTGTTGACGACGGGCCTCGAGGGATACTCCCCTTGTGGCATATCCCGAATTGGGACGAA
>JAYVGK010000366.1:0-5157 GCA_043772215.1 Acidimicrobiales bacterium
CGGGACCCCCAACAAACACAAATCAGCGGTTTGACCAGCCACAATCGGGCCGAGCATCAGGCCCGGAGCATGCGGTGCTCCATGAAACAGTTCCAGCGCTCGCAGCGGCGACACCGCCTCGCCTCCTCCGAGCACATGTCCGCTCATCGTTCGGCGGTCGACGGCCGCAGAGAGGGCTCGCCATGGGTCAGGGTGCCCAAATGGTGCATCGGTACCGCCCGCCACCGGCACTCCGGCGCTGAGAAGCGCACCGCAGCGGTAGAGATCGTCGAGGTCGCACGGATCCACTTCCATTCGGTATCGATCGCCTCGCTCTGCCACAAAATTTGGCTGAGTAACTACGCACACCCCCATGGCAGCCATCTGACGAGCACTCCTCAGGTCCACCACCGCACCGTGCTCGATACGGTCACCTGGCATCACCCCCACCTCCTCGAGTACGGCAAGGGTCACCACCAAGGCCACCCGGCTGACACAGTGCACCGCCACTGCCCTGTCGTGAGTGCGAGCCTGGCGTACCAAGGTCGCCAGTTCGTCGAACGACGGTAGAGCGTGATCGGCCATCACGATCTTGGCCGGACCGGATTGCAAGGGCGCCAGAGACGCCAGTTGCGACGGCGACAGATGGGGTGCGCCCATCACCGTTAGCCGCTGGCGAAGGTGGCCACAACGTTGGGCCTCCATTAGTGCAACGTAGTCATCTGGGGACGCGTATGGCGTGGCATCGGTGATGCCGGTGACGCCGTAGGACGCCAGCAGGCGTCCCACCGCAGCCACATCTGGACCATCTTCTGCGTACTTACGTTGACGCACAGAGGACCATCGCCGTCCCAGCACATCATCGATGCCGGTCAGTCGACCGGTGGGTACACCTGCTGCGTTGCGCTCTACCCCGTGCGCAGGCAACGAGTCGACACCCACCAGCGCCAACCCGGCGGAGTTCAGCGCCCACTGGACTCCACTGCGGTGCTGTACTCGCAGCGGCAATGCCCGTACCAATGCGTCAAGGACATGCCTGTCGAGCAGCCCAGCCACCGACTCGTGATATCCCACTGCCCGAATCCAGCCGTTGCACAATGGCCCCTGAGTGAGGTTTGCAGCTCGGCGCAACACTGACGCAAACGCTTCGGCATCCATCACATGCGGCGGACCCACCTGCACCGACTGCATCGCCGCCGCCAATGCCATCACATGCATGTGGTGATCATGCAGACCGTTGATCAATGCCCCTCTGTGGCCATCGATGGTGACGGATGCCCCTTCCCGGTCCACATGGGCTCTCATGGCAGTCACCACCCCGCCCTCTATACGTATGTCCCCCAGGTTTCCATTCACCTCTGCGTTGACGATGACAACGATTCCCCTATCCAGAGTCATCCGTTGAGCCACATCGAGTTTTGAGCACCCGCAACCGGGGCCGTTCCTCTTGGAGCACGGGAGCGGGCCTGAGCCACCACCAAGCCTGATAAGTCAGTACGCATATCTTGGTCAGCAACAGGCTCCAGCGGTGCGCCGAATGCCCGGGCCACCCTCGACAATGCCACGTCGATCAGTACTCGTCGTTTCATGCCAAGCGCGCTGAGCGTTGCGGCGGCTGCGGTGATGCCAGCGAGTGGGTCAGCAATGGCGTCACCACAGAACACCGGCTGACCTGCATCGGTGGCCACAAGGGCTCCTGCCACCGCGCAATCATCGCCGAAACCGACCCGCTCACCAAAGGATCCCTCACGTCCGTGTGCGGTGATGGACACCCACACACACGCCCGACCCTGCTCGGCCACCAACTCAGGCGTGATGCCGTAGCGAGCGAGGGCTTGGGGCCGCGAGCCTTCGATGACCACATCGGCGCGACACACCAAGCGGGCTAACTGCCTGCGCTCCGAGTTACTGGCAAAATCCACGCTGACACTGTGCTGACCGGCGTGGAGCAAGTCGAAGAAGACCGACGGGCCTCGACGAGCCCCATCTGGGCGGCGCCAACCTTCCACCTTCACCACCAGCGCACCGCTCAGTTGTAGAATATGCGCGCACAAGGGCCCAGCCCACAACGACGACATATCCACCACCAGAAGTGGCTCGCCGAGTCCATCTGACGTCCTCTCCCCAGGTTCGCCACTCATTGGCGTCACCGACACAGCGGCCCCACCAACTGCAGTTTCTCCCAACGCACTCACCGCCAACCCGAGGAGCACTCCCCGTCTCACCAGCACACCGCTCGGTACCCGGGACACGGCGTCGCTGATGGCACCCCACAGATCGTCTCCCACCCGGTGCGGGTAACAAGTAGGGCCCGGAAACTCAGCCAGCCAAGCTGGCACCAGTTCCACATCCTCGGGGCGCGCCATGCACAACGCCACCCACCCATCATGCGTCGACAGCAAACGGGTGCCACCTCCACAACTGGTTTGTCCACCGCGTTGCAGTTTGGCAATGGCGGCTCGCTCCCCAAGTACCGCCAACAGATCCGGAACGTCGGTTAGATGTGGCGCCAACATCTGCTGAATCCAGCGCACCCGACTCACCATGCCCCGGGGTGGGGCCAACAACGGACCGGTTTGATTCCCGGTGAGCGACATCATCCCGGACTCAGCCCACTGTGCATGTTCGTCGGCAGACGCCAGCCACGCCGTCTCGGGAGCGTCCCCGGGGGTGAGCACCCCGAGCAACCCGGCAACATCGACATCAACACCAAGCGAGCGCACCTCGACCTCCGTATGGAGCGTAACGTCCATCTTCACGATGGACGTGCTGAAGATCACCGGCAACGATTTGGCAGCCATGGTGGCGTCACCGTCAGCCTCTGAAGAGCTCTCCACGGCCGCTGGCATCGCCATGGTGATGATCGATCTTTCCACCGCTCAATACGGCGGGCGATTCAGCGGGTCCGGCGCATTTCTGGACACGGTGTCCCTTCTACCATGCGTCTTGGTGGCCCGACTGTCCCCATCGTCGTCACCACCGTGGTGGGAATTGGCCGACCGGTGCGACGTACTGCTCAGTCCAGATCCGGCTGACGACGCTGAATCGGCTCTGTTTGATCGTGGCATTGTCACCGTCACCGAAACCGACCTCGACGACCTGTGCCGAAGCGTGCTGAGGGCACCCCTGGCGGCGGTGTCATTGGCCATGCTGTTGCGCCAGGGATCGTCACGCAGCATCGCGCAGGGTCTGGAGGCCGAGTCCACGCTGTACTCGTTGCTCCAAGCCGGACCAGAGTTCGGCCGATGGCGGGCTGCCCGCACATCGCCACCACAATTCGACGAGGATGCCGCAGTCAGCGTGAGGCGCATTGGGTCCGAGTTGCACATCACCCTGGCGCGCCCCCGAGTACACAACGCCGTGAACCGACGCATGCGTGACGAATTGGTCGATGCACTCCTGGTTGCGACCATGGATGAATCCGTGTCCTCGGTGGTGCTCGATGGTGCCGGACCATCATTCTGCAGCGGCGGTGACCTCAATGAATTCGGCCTGTTCAACGATCCGGTCACTTCCCATCTCACCCGACTCAGCAGAAGTCCAGCGCGCTTACTGTCACGTGTGGCAGGCCGAACCCGGGTCCATCTGCACGGCGCCTGTATGGGAGCGGGTATCGAGTTACCGGCCTTCGCCTCCCGGGTCACGGCCGCCGCCGACACGGTGATGTCGCTGCCCGAACTCGGCATCGGCCTCATTCCCGGAGCCGGTGGAACAGTGAGTATTCCAAGGCGAATCGGTCAACACCGGGCTGCCTACATGGCATTGAGTGGTTGTCGTATCGATGTGGCAAGGGCATTGCGATGGGGCCTCATCGACGACATCACCGATGCTGACAGCACAGAAACTGCGTCAACTGAACAACTAGGAGGATTGTGATGGCTGGACCGATGGACGGGGTTCGGGTGGTGGAACTCGGCGTATGGATCGCTGGACCAGCAGCGGCAGGGGTACTCGCGGACTGGGGCGCCGATGTGGTGAAGATCGAGCCATTGACTGGGGACCCGGCGCGTACCTTTGCTCAGATGATGGGTGGTGATATGCCCAACAATCCGGTGTTCGAACTCGATAACCGCAGCAAACGAAGTATCGCCCTCGATCTGTCCACGGACGCAGGACGCGTAGTAGCTGCCGAATTGATTGCTGGCGCAGATGTGTTTGTCACCAATGTGCGCGCCCCGGCGTTGGCCCGGGCCGGCATCGATCACACCACGATGTTGGCCCTTCATCCCCGTCTCGTCTACGGCCACATCACCGGATACGGCCTCGAAGGTCCCGATGCCGATCGCGCTGCGTTTGACATTGCGGCGTTCTGGGCCCGCTCCGGCATCGCCCACCTGTTGACCGCTCCCGGCGGCACACTGCCGTTTCAGCGCGGTGGCATGGGGGACCATTCCACTGGCGTTCAATTCGCCGGTGCCATCTCGGCTGCGTTGTTTGCCCGTGAACGATCTGGTCGGGGCCAACTCGTGTCGTCGTCACTATTGCGCCAAGGCGTGTACACCATTGGTTTTGACCTCAACACAATGCTTGGATGGGGCCAGCACCCTGCCATCGGCAATCGCCTCACCATGGCCAATGCTTCCATCAACAACTACACGACAGGTGACGGCCGCCGCTTCTGGATAGTGGGGTTGGAGGCCGATCGACATTGGCCCCCACTGATCCGTTCGGTAGGGCATCCGGAGTGGGCCACCGACGAACGATTCCTGACAGCGCTGGACCGGGCTCGCAACGCGGTGCCCTTGATTGCGCTACTTGACGAGGTTTTCGCCACTCAGACTCTGGACGAGTGGGCGGAGGTGTTCTCGCACGAACCCGACATGTTCTGGGCTCCAGTGAACACCCCCGAGGACATTCTCAATGACCCGCAATTGCGTCACGCTGGCGGACTCGTGGAAGTCCCCGACCCGTATGGCACCACCACCATGATCGCCTCCCCGGCTGACTTCTACGGCACCCCGTGGGCGCCTCGCTGGATTGCCCCTGGACTCGGGGAGCACACTGCCGAGATCCTGCGCGAACTGGGCCGCAGTGATGACGACATCAAGGAGATGGTGGCAACGGGAGCAGCGGGCCTGCCTCCTACGTCGTGAGGCTGTCCACTACTTCACGCAGCACGTCGGCAGTGTCGGCCAGCAAGGCGGCAAACATATCGGTGGCCACGAACGGTTCTCCGCG
>JAYVGK010000367.1:0-9720 GCA_043772215.1 Acidimicrobiales bacterium
TTGGCCGAAGTGGCTGCTAGTAACGCCACGTTGGAACTCGACGAGCGGCGTGCCCTCGATAAAGCTAAGCGCACTGGTGATCAGGCCAAAACGGATCTCACCAATGCCAACCTGCGCTTGGTGGTCAGTATCGCCAAGCGCTACACCGGCCGAGGCATGACACTATTGGATCTTGTACAGGAGGGCAACCTCGGCCTGATGCGAGCGGTGGAACGCTTCGATCACACGAAGGGTTTCAAGTTCTCCACCTATGCCACCTGGTGGATCCGTCAAGCCATCACGCGCGCCATTGCCGATCAGGCCCGCACCATCCGCATCCCGGTACACATGGTGGAAATCATCCAGAAGGTGTCGCGAGCCCAGCGCGAGATGCTGCAGGAGTTGGGCCGCGAGCCAACGGTGGAAGAGGTGGGTATTCGTTTGGACATGACGCCCACCAAAGTTCGTGAGATTCTGCGTATCGCCTACGACCCGGTGTCACTGGAGAGCCCCGTCGGCGAGGATGACGGTTCCACGCTGGGAGATTTCATCGAGGACGGCAATGCCATCCGCCCTGAGGATGCCGCTACCCGGTCGATGCTCAACGAAGCGGTGGAGTTGGTGTTGGAGGGGTTGTCCGAGCGTGAACGCGATGTGGTTCGACGGCGCTTCGGCCTCGAAGATGGACAGGCCCGTACCTTGGAGCAGGTGGGGAAGGAGTTCCTGGTCACCCGGGAGCGCATCCGCCAAATCGAAACCAAGACGTTGGCCAAGCTTCGTCATCCTCAACGCAGCCAAAAGCTGAAGGAATATCTGGAAGACGGCTAGGCGCGCCTGGCCAGCCGATGGTCAGCCGATGGTGTCGAGCACCTGCATGGCATAGGCACTGCGGTCGCGCACACCCCGGTCGAAGCCCTCCAGATCCACGCCAGCGGTGTCGCCCAGGGCCCCACCCCGGTAGCGGAACACCACCCCCTGCACGATGCAGGCGCCTTTCCAGGCATTGAACGCCACGAACCACGGCAATTGGCTCACATCGCGCCCCGAGCGGGCGGCGTAACGGGCCACCAACTCATCGGCCTCGGGAAACCCGGGAGCAAGCGTTGGCGCCGACGACACATCCCCATTGCCTGGCTGATCGGCCACCGTGGTCCATGTTGTCACCAGGTACCCCAGATCCGCCATCGGGTCACCCAACGTGGAGATCTCCCAATCGAGGATGGCGGCAATGGTGCCGTCGGCCCCGGTGATGCAATTGCCCAGCCGGTAGTCACCATGGGCCACGGTGGTCTCCAACTGCTCGGGGATCGAGGCACTGAGCCGCTCGAAGGCCCTGTCCACATTGGGTACCGCCTCGGTGGTGGACGCCGTGTACTGGTTGTACCAGCGCTTCAATGTGCGCTGGGCAAATCCCCCTTTGCGGCCATGCTCACCCAAGCCCACGGCGTCCACATCAACGGCATGCAGATCAGCCAGTGTGTCGAAGATGGACTCACCAGTAGTGCGGCGCAACCCCTCGGGCAAGTGCGCCAGGCACACATCCAACGTATGCAGCACCACGCCGTCCACGCAATCCATCACGTAGAACGGGGCACCGTTGACGTCGAGATCAGTACACAGACCAAATGCTTTCGGCACCGGAATGCCCACCGGTCCGAGCGCAGCAATGGCTCGATACTCGCGAACCATGTCGTGGGCGGTGGCCAGCACATGACCGAGCGGTGGTCGTCGCAACACCACATCCACACCGTTGGCATCGGTGACGCGGTAAGTGAGATTGGAGTGACCACCGGCCATCAGCGTCCAGGTGAACGGAGCTCGGAGGTGGGGCAGGTTCTGGCCCAACCAGCGCGTCACCGAGGCGACATCCACCCCAGCCGGTTGGTGCGAGGGCGTGGCGGAACCTACAGAAGGTGCAGAAGTGTCCATGTCGGCCCCATCATGCCCGTCGCCACTGCCCCGACTCCAGCCGAAGCACTTCACCAGTGCGTTCCAGCCGCTGCAAATGCATCCCGGCTGACACCGCCTCCACATGATCGGTCCACACCAGCGAGTTGGCCCCTGGCCGATACACCAAGCGGTAAGCCACGATGTCAGCCATGGTTCGGGGCTCTGCGAGGTAGTCGAGCAATCGTCGCTCACGAGTACCGATCACCGCCGCAAACGTGTCCAACTGCTTGATGAATTCCGCCTGACCTTCCACCACACCTTTGTGATGGAAGGTGACGTAGTGCTGGGCTTCGATGGTGCGGCAACGATCGATGGCCCTTTCGAAATCCTCCAGGTCGCTCCAATGGTCGCCGTAGTACGGGCCAAAACTCGACAGGTCGACGTCGGCCACGAAGAACACCCCGTCGGGTTCCACCATGAACCCGCAATGACCACGTGTATGACCGGGCAAATGAACCACCGTCACGTTCACTGCGCCAAGGTCAAACGATGTGCCCTCCTCGATACCGGTGGCATCGGGGCGAGGGATGTAGTGAAAGTCGCTCACCAGTTGCGCGGCGAACGTGGTGCGTCCCGGCTCGGGCATGCCGTAGACCTCCAACAGTTGATCCAGGCGATGAAGTGCTGCAACGTCGTGATGATGGGCGTGCAGTTCGGCATCGGGAAACACCGAGATTCCTGCAATATGGTCCTCGTGGGCATGGCTGATGAGCATGCGGTCGATGGTGGCCGGGGCCCCCCCACGTTGATGAACGTCGATACTGGGATCAATGAGCAGGGCCCCGTGAGTGCCTTGCACCAGCATCGAGTTGCCACTGGGGTATTTGCCGTGCTGGTGCCCCATGAGCACGGTCACGTGGCCACCTGGCATGGCCAGGTCGGTATCGATGAGAGGAACGGCAGCGGTGGGCATCAGTACCTGAGTCTGGCTGGCAGACTCGGTGAATGCGAGATGTGGCTGATGATGTGTCTGCTTGGGTGTCCGCTGGTAAGCCCGTGGTGCTGGCCCGGGTGATGTCTCTGGAAGGGTTTGGCGGTCGCCGCACTGGCGAAGCATGGGCCTATACGCCAGGGCTGCCCGCCGTGGGCCAAGTGGCCATGGGCGCTGGCGATGACGCAGTGGCCGAGGCCGCAAATCGTATGCTTGCTGATAATTCGATAGGTGCACTGAGTATCTCGGTACCAGTGGGGGACGAGGAAGCGGTGGCGGCGGGGTTGGCCTGTGGTGGGGTGGCCTCGGTGCTGGTGCAACGGGCCTCGCTGGTGCCCACTTCGGTGTGGGACGCCATAGCTGCGCGGGTTCCGGTGGTGGTGGCCACTGCGCTGAACAGTGGCGCGGTGATGGCCGTGATGTCCGACGGCACCACGGCCGGATCGCTTGGTTCATCCGAGCTTGACCTTGCGTGTACCACCTCCGCGCAGGCCATGCTCACCAAGGGCCGGGTGCAGAGCGAAACAGTGGCCGAGATGGCGTTCGTGGAAATTGCGGGCCCGCAGCCGCACTTGGTGGTGCTGGGCGAAGCGGAACTGGCCCAGTCCATGGTGGCCCAGGGGCGCCTGCTGGGATGGGAGGTGTCGGTGATGGCCGAGGCGCGTACCGCCGAGGCCGTGGCGGCCGTCGATGCAATGGGGCCGTTGGATGCTGCGGTGGTGTTGTCCCATGACATCGATGCATCGTGTGCGGTGTTGGCGGCCGCTCTCACCGGTCGCTGTGGTTACGCCGGGGCGCTGGGGTCACGCCATACCCAGGGCGCCAGGGCCGATCATCTGGGCACGTCATTGGGCTTGGCTGACGATGTGGTGGCCCAGGTACATGGTCCGGTGGGGTTGGATCTGGGGTCGCGGACGCCGCCGGAAACGGCGTTGGCCATCTTCGCCGAGATCATCGCCCATCGTTCCGGTCGCGCCGCCACCTCATTGCGGGGCAGCGCAGGACCCATCAACGGTTGAACAAACGGGCGGATGTGCATGTGCGGGGCGCCACGTAGATGGCCTGGGTACCATCGCAACCATGAAGGTTTTGTTCGCCACTGCTGAGTTGGCCCCACTGGTGCGCGTCGGGGGGCTGGCGGAGGCCGCCGGGGGTCTCACTCGGGCGTTGCGGGCGGCCGGGGTGCAGGTGCACGTGGTGGTGCCCGATTACTTCGCCACACCCCTAGTCGATGAGCAGACGTTGACCCTCGACGTGGACGAGTGGGTCGGGCCGGCCACCGCCCGTACCGGACACTTGAATGGTTTCGGCGAGGTGGTCCTGGTGACGGTGCCCGACATCAGACGGTTGGGCGCATATGGCGACCCGGGTGGTGACGCCTATGAGGACAACGACCGGCGATTCATCCGGTTCAGCGCCGCCGTGGCGGCATTGGCCAAACACCACCACGTAGACGTGTTGCATGTGAACGACTGGCATACCAGCGCAGCCATCGCCTTCTCCGACGAGCGCCTGCCCACCGTGGTGTCCATCCATAACCTGGCTTATCAGGGTTGGTGCGATCGAGGGTGGCTGAACGTGTTCGGGCCACGCTCGCGTGCCTATGACCTCAACGGTTCTTGCAACCCGTTGGTGGGGGCGTTGACGCTGGCCGATGCCATCGTGGCCGTGAGCCCCACCTACGCACAAGAGATTTTGGGACCGTCCATGGGCTGCGGCTTGCACGAGCTCTTGCGGTGGCGCGGCGATGCCTTGGTGGGCATCCTCAACGGCATCGATACCGACGAATGGAACCCAGCCACCGACCCCACACTGCCAGCCCCCTTCGGCGCAGGGGATCTAGCCGGTAAGAAGATCTGCGCGCAGACATTACGTACACAGATGGGTTTGGACCAGTTGTCCGAGGGGCCGCTGATAGGGCTGGTGTCGAGGTTGGTGGATCAAAAGGGTATCGACATGGCCCTGGAGATGATCCCGTATCTAGCTGGGGTGGATGCCCAGATGGTGGTTCTCGGGTCCGGTGATCGATTGGTGGCCGATGGGTTGACGACGGCGGCGGCTGCGTGCCCCGGGAGGGTGGCGTTCTCCGATGGGTACGACCTCACCCTCAGTCATCGCATCTTCGCCGGCAGCGACCTCTATCTCATGCCGAGCCGGTTCGAGCCTTGTGGGCTGGCGCAGATGCAGGCCATGGCGTACGCCACCCTGCCGGTGGTCACCGATGTCGGCGGCTTGCACGACACCGTCATCGATGCTGACTCCCATCCTCAATCCGGTACGGGCATCGTGAGCCTCGATGTGAGTACGGCCGGTCTGGTTGACGCCCTGCATCGCGGTGCCGCGCTGTACGGTTCGCCGGCGCGCCGCCAGCGCGCTGCCGCCAATGCCATGGCGGAGAATTGGAGCTGGGCCGAACCTGCTCAACGCTATGTGGAGCAGTACCAGAGAGTGGCCCAGAGAGTGGCCCGGTGATGCGGCGGGGGATGGCCGTTGCGGCATATGGTGGCGGCATGCCCGCTCCCAAGGTGCTCGTGATGGTCCTCGCCGGTGGCGAAGGAAAGCGGTTGATGCCTCTGACCTTGGACCGGGCCAAACCGGCCGTCCCCTTCGGTGGTACCTATCGATTGGTGGACTTCGTACTGTCCAACTTCGCCAACTCCAACTATCTCAAGATCGTGGTGCTCACCCAATACAAGAGCCACAGTCTGGACCGCCACATCTCCGCCACATGGCGGTTCTCCACGTTGCTCGGCAACTACGTCACGCCGGTGCCGGCGCAGATGAGAATGGGTCCGCGATGGTTCGTGGGGTCCGCCGACGCCATCTTCCAGAACCAAAACCTCATCGCCGACGAGCAGCCTGACATCATCTGTGTGTTCGGCGCCGACCATATTTACAGGATGGATCCGCGCCAGATGGTTGAAGCCCATATCGCCATGGGCGGTGGCCTCACCGTGGCTGGCATCCCGGTGCCTCGGGCTGAAGCCACCGATTTCGGCGTGATGGAAGTACAGGGCAACAACATCGTGAAGTTCCACGAAAAACCGTCGGACCCGCCCGCCATGCCTGGGCGTCCCGACATGGCCCTGTCAAGTATGGGCAACTACGTCTTCGATACGCAGACGCTCATTGATGCCGTCACTAGCGATGCCGCTGATGAAGAGTCCAAGCATGACCTGGGCGCCAACATCATCCCCAACATGGTGGCGGCCGGTACGGCCCATTGGTACGACTTCCATACCAACGACATCCCCGGTCAAACCGACAACGGACGCGGCTATTGGCGTGACGTAGGTACCCTGGACGCTTACTACCACGCCAACATGGATCTCATCGCCCCCGAGCCGTTGTTCGACTTGTACAACCTCGAGTGGCCCATGTACACGAGCCAGTCAGCGCTACCTCCGGCCAAATTGGTGCAGGGTCCGTCGTGGGCGCCGGGCACGGCCAGTGCGTCGCTGCTGTGTCAGGGTGCCATCGTGAGTGGTGGGCATGTGGAGCGTTCCATCCTCAGTCCCGGCGTGTACGTGGACGACGGTGCGGTGGTCAGCGATTCCATCATCATGAACGGGGCGTTTGTGGGGCCTCGGGCCATCGTGCGCCGAGCCATCATCGACAAGAACGTGGTGGTCCCTGATGGTGTACAAATCGGGGTCAACCCCGACCACGATCGGGCTCGCGGTTTCACCATGTCGGACGAAGGTGTGGTGGTAGTGGAAAAAGGCCGCCTGATCGAGCCGTAAGAACAGTTCTCGATACAGACGGCCTCTGACCAAGCCGAAACCTCAGTGGTTGTGGATGAGCACGCCGCGCAGGTTGAGACCTTCGTGCATGTCCTTGTAACCCTGATTGATGGTGTCGAGGGTGTAGGTCTTGGTGACCAACTCGTCCAGCTTCAGCTTGCCGTCTTGATACATCTGCAACAGTCGCAGAATGTCACGCGACGGTGACGACTCACCGAAGAGTGAGCCCTGGATGCGCTTTTGAAACAGGGTGAGTTCGCCGATCGACACGGGGATGCCCACCTCGGTGAGATCGCCCAACCCCGTGACCACCACGGTGCCGGCTTTGCGGATGGCACCGAAGGCCTGACCCACGTGCTCGCCCTTGGTGACACCAACGGTGACGATGGCGGAATCAGCGCCCTGGCCGTTGGTCATGGACTGAGCCAGCGCAGTGGCTTCCTCCATGGACGCCACGGCATGAGTGGCGCCGAACTCCATGGCCTTTTCGCGCTTCAATTCAATGGGGTCAACGGCAATGACGTTGGACGCGCCGGCATGTGCGGCACCCTGAACGGCGTTGATCCCGATACCGCCGATGCCCATCACCACGACCGTGTCACCCGGCTGTACTTTGGCCGAGTTCACCGCTGATCCCCAGCCCGTACCCACACCGCAGCCCACCAGGCAGGCTTTGTCCAACGGGATGTCCTTGGGGACCTTGACGGCTGAGTCAACCGAGATCAGCGAGTACTCGGCAAAGGTGGAGATGCCACACATCTGGCCCACCGGCTGGCCGTCGAGGCTCATCCGATACGAGCCGTCGGGACGGGCGCCGGTGAGCAGATTGGCGCCGAGATCGCACAGGTTTTGCATACCGCTGGCGCACCACCGGCACCGACCACAGCCGGGCAGGAACGACATAACCACATGGTCGCCCACTTCGTAGCCGGGCGTGCTGTCGCCGACACGCTCCACCACACCAGCGCCTTCGTGGCCACCCGCCACCGGAAAGATGCCGAAGGGTATGTCACCGGTACACAGGTGATCGTCGGAGTGACAGAGACCCGAAGCCACCATACGGACGAGCAACTCGCCGCTACGGGGCTCCTCGAGATCCACCTCGGCCGTCTCCCACGTTCCTGGGGTTTGTCTCAGGATGGCTGCCTTCGTCTTCATATGAGCCGTTCCTCCGCTTGTCTCTCCGGTCGGCCTGTGCCGATCGTCACGATGATGCGACCATAGGTCGAGATCTTGGGCTCTGTTTTCACGCGTTGTTTCGTGATGGGCCATCATGCGGAGATGACCCTTCAGATCGATCCTGAAAAACAGTCCGTCGACCTCGGCATCGTCATCCGAGATTCAGAGGCGTCGCTGACCTTTTACCGCGACATCCTCGGTCTCGAGCATGAGATGGACATGCCGATGCCGATCGGTGGCGGGGGAGTCATGCATCGGATGAAGTCGGGTTCGGCCACGTTGAAGTTGGTGCGCTTCGATACGCCGCCCACGGTGTCCAATGCGCCAGGGCAGATCCCCGGGTCCATCGGGCTGCGGTACTTCACCATCTGGATCTCCAACCTGGACGAGGCAATGGCCCAGATCGAGGCGGCCGGTTACACCGTGTCCACTCCCATCGTCACCGTTCGCCCTGGCATTCGCGTGGCCATTGTGGAGGACCCCGACGGCAACTTGGTGGAGCTGTTACAAAACGGCTGACTTGTTCTCTGGCGCCGCCTAGGTGCGCTGGGGCAGCAGATAGAACACCGCCAGCGCGCCGAACACGGCCAGACTCAGCATCGGAAACCAGATAGCTGCCAGGATGGTGTGATCCATACGGTGAACGACCTGCAACATGTTGTGATGGTTGATCCACGTTCCACCCTCATCACTCACCGTGACCTCCAAAATCAACAAGGTCACGGCGATGGCAAACACACCATCGCTGAAGGCTTCCGGTCGACCTCGTTCGGCCCCGCTTGTGCTCGTTGTCTCTGACACGCACAATCCTTGCACCAGCCCAATATTGCCGCCCGATCCGGATGGCGCAGAGCTATGAACACTTCATGAGTATCGACGTTGAAGCGCTCCGACGCGCCACCCCCGCCACTGCCACCGTGGCCCATCTCAACAATGCCGGTGCTGCCTTGCCGTCGCGGGCCACCCTCACCGCCACCATTGCCCATCTCCAGTTGGAGGCCGCCATCGGCGGCTACGAGGCCGCCTCCGCCGCTCAGGAAGCGCTGACGCTGACTCGAACGTCCATCGCCCAGCTACTGAACGCCACACCGGCCGAGATCGCCCTCACCACCAGCGACAGTCAATCGTTTCTCAAAGCGTTCTGGGCGTTGGTACACAGTGGTTGGTTCAGCCCCGGTGATGTGGTGGCGGTGGACCGGTTGTCGTACAACTCCCACCACTTGGCACTGCTGCAGGCGGTTTCGGTCCATGGCATCCGGGTGGAGGTGGTGAACTCGCGCATCGACATTGATGCCGCCCGTTTGGTGGCGTACACCCACGTGGGTACCCACAGCGGGGCGGTCAACGATTTGAGCGGTGTCGCCGCCATCACTCGTGCCCGAGGTGTTCCGTTCTTTGTCGATGCGTGTCAGTCGGTGGGCCAGTTGGAAGTGGACGTGGAATCCATCGGATGCGACGTACTCACCGGTACCGGGCGCAAGTGGTTGCGGGCTCCCCGGGGCACGGGGTTTTTGTACGTGCGCGACGCGTGGATTGAGCGTCTGGAACCGCTGGGGATCGATGGACACTCTGCGTCGTGGACGGCTGTTAATAGTTACGAAGTCAACGCCGACGCCACCCGGTTTGAGGAGTTCGAGTGTTGCGTGGCGGCGCGCATTGGTATGGGGGTGGCAGTGCAGGAGTTGCTCACCCTCGGCGTGGCATCGGTGGCAGAGCGGGTGGCCGTCGTGGCCGGTCGGTTGCGATCTGGACTGGCCGCCATGGACCGAGTGGCTGTGCACGACGGCGACGGTGCCGTGTGTGGGATTGTGACGTTCACCGTCGATGGCGTTGCCCCCGATGCCGTGGCGGCGGCCGCTCAACGAGCAGCTATCAACATCAACACATCAACTGCGGCCTGGGCCAGGGTGGACATGGATGGCGGCAAACCGCAGCAAA
>JAYVGK010000368.1:0-3218 GCA_043772215.1 Acidimicrobiales bacterium
GTAAGGAATGCACCGCCATGTATCCAGACCATCACCGGCCTTTTCTCTTGGTCGCACGCCGACGTCCACACATTGAGGGTGAGGCAGTTGTCCTCACCAACCGCCACCCTGCCCCCGTCGAGCATGGACTCGAGCAACCCGGGTATCTGTGGTGCCATGGGGCCGAATTGGTCCGCCATCCGCATACCGGACCAGGGTGGCGCAGGGGCTGGCGGGGCGAAACGTAGAGGGCCGACGGGGGCGAGTGCGTAGGGGATGCCCCGGAACACCTCAACGGGGCGATTCGACCGATACCCCAGGGCGTCGGGGCCGCCGGGAGCCTGGGTGACCCCAGAAAGATCACCGAGCGGCGTATGGGCGACGGGAGGGCGAACGTCCATGTGGCGCAAACGGTACCGCGCCGGCAACGGTAGAGACACCCATGGGAACCGGGCACTGGCTATGGTCAGCGGCCGTGTCCGGACACCGAGGTCTTCCGCCGGGGTTCCGAGCGTTACAAACGTGGTGGAGCGAGGTCCGAAGGGAGGCTGTTCAACAGGGATGGGATCGGATCACGCGGTGGGGGGCGGTGGGCCCACACTCACGCCGAGGTCGCCGTTTCGGAGCATTTGGTGACAGATCGATAGTGATGTTCCCGTGGGTGTCGCTCTACGGGGAACGCTGGATGCGCATCGGTTGCGACACCATGATCGGCCCGATGTGCGCATTGGCAGTCGGCATGTCTGACGAGCAGGAAATGCTGTCCGACCCGGTGATTTCTATTGGCGACCGGTGTCTCATCGGCAAAGGGACCGGGATCGTGGCCCACTGGGGCGTTCATATCGGTGACGACGTATTCACTGGCCACAACGTATACATCACCGATCAAAACCATGGCTACGAGGACCTGGACCTGCCGATCGGCGCCCAAACCATGCCGGAGAAGGCAGTCCGTATTGGATCCGGCTCGTGGTTGGGGCACGGGGTGGTGGTGCTTCCCGGAGTCACCATTGGCAAGCACGTGACGGTGGCGGCGGGCGCAGTGGTGACCAAAGATCTTCCGGATCGGTCGGTGGCGGCGGGCAATCCGGCCAAGGTCATTCGGTTTCATGATGGCGCCGCCTGGGTGAGACCGGCTCGGGGGCCCCGGGACTGAGGACCTGCTTGGCGTCAGGGTTCTTGGCTGCTGACTGCCCATTGGGCGGCGGTGGCCACCAAGGCGTCAATGAGGGCGTTGGTGGGAGCAATACGGCCATCTACGCGTTCGAACCCTGCGGCGTGAGGAGTGAGGCCGCGCACTCTGGGTGGGAGCTCCAACTGCACGCCCGCACCGGCGGGGCGATTTACGGGGTTGCGGGGATGCTGGCCCCGTAGGTCCGACGGAATGGCATCCGGGTCGTCCACCACCTCATAATCAGGTAGGTATGCGCGCAGATTGTCTGTCAACGTATGAGCCAGTTGCCGGTTGGTGCCGCCTACCAACAACGAGGTCCACAGTCCTTGGCGCCCGTAACCGTGCAGGGCCACCACAACGTCCACGTGCGCCAAGAAGCCGGCCAGGGCCGGTGATGCCTCCGGGTTTACTTCGGTCGACGGAAGATGCTCACGTAGTGGAGGGGCCTGCACCACTGCGTACAACGACGAACCCGAGCGCTCGGCGGCCACCACAGCTATCTCGTCGGTCATCCGCTCCAAGTTGCCCCCGTGGAATGCCATGAACCCGAACGAGGAGCGGAGCTCACAGATCTCGGTGACCCCGGGAGTGGCGAGCAGTGTGGCGAAACGCATCTGCCCCCAGTCTGGCCTCCAACTGGCTGGTTGCGATACCTGTTTGCCAGACTCGCCCAATGACCACGTACGACAATCTCATCGTCGAGCACCGTGACGACGCCACCATTGCCGTGGTCACCTTGAACCGACCGGCCCGTCTCAACGCCATGACCGTCGGCCTGGTCACTGATCTGCATCGATGTTTCAACGAGTTGGGTGCTGCGGCGGAACTCCGGGCCATCGTGCTCACCGGTGCCGGCCGAGGCTTTTGTGCCGGGCTGGATCTCACCGGCTATGGCGAACTGCCGGATTCCGATCAGTACGGCCGGGTGGCCAACGGAATGCGGGTGCAACAGCACATCGCCACACTCATCCCGCAGATGCGTGGGCTTCGTCAACCAATCATTGCCGCCGTCAATGGCCCAGCAGCCGGAGGGGGATTGGCCTTGGCCCTGGGCAGTGACGTGAGGGTGGCCTCAACGTCGGCCACGTTCAATGCCGCCTTCGTCCGTATCGGCTTGTCGGGTTGCGACATCGGCACCAGTTGGATGTTGCCACGCCTCATCGGAGCGTCACGAGCCTTTGAACTGCTGCTGTCTGGTCGAATTGTGGACAGTGCCGAAGCCGACCGGATTGGCTTGGTGACCCGAGTGGTGAGCGATACCGAAGTACTCGACGAAGCATTGAACGTGGCCCGCACCATCGTGTGCAACAGTCCTCTGGGGGTTTGGATGACCAAGGAAGTGATGTGGAGCCAGTTGGAAATTCCCAGCCTCCAGGCCGGCATCGACTTGGAGAACCGCACGCAGATCATGACCGCCCAGACGCTGGATCACCCTGAAGCAATGCGGGCGTTTTTGGAAAAGCGACCGCCCGAGTTCACATTCCGCTGAGTGGCTTCGGTAGTCTTCGCCCATGAGTGTCATCGACAAGCCAACCGAAGCAGCGCACGCCACAGAGCAAGGGGTGGACGCGCTGGTTGATGAACTGCTTCAATCGGTTCCTCCGGCATCGACGGATGCCATCACTTTCCTCGGTGCCCAATTCGACCGGGGCTTAGCGTGGGTTCATTTCCCGGTAGGACACGGCGGCTTGGATCTGCCTCCCAAATCGCAGAGCGTCATCGATGCTCGACTTCGAGCAGCGGGTGCCCCGCAAGCCTCTTCTCGTAATCCCATCGGACACGGCATGGGAGCCCCCACCGTGGTGTCGTGGGGCAGCGACCAGCAGAAGCGTCGCTATCTACGGCCCATGTTCACCGGCGAAGAGGTGTGGTGCCAGTTGTTCAGTGAGCCGGGTGCCGGGTCCGATGTGGCTGGACTTTCATCCAGCGCCATCAAGGACGGCGAAGAGTGGATCATCAACGGTCAGAAGGTGTGGACCACCCTGGCTCATCTGGCACGTTGGGGCATGTTGGTGGCCCGAACCGATCCAACATCACCGAAGCACTCGGGACTCACCTATTTCGT
>JAYVGK010000369.1:0-1511 GCA_043772215.1 Acidimicrobiales bacterium
GCGGGGGAATGTGATCCATCGGGGCGATCGTCGCCCCAATAGGCAGGCTGCCACGGATTTGGCCAGTCGTAAGCGTACCTACGGCCGGAGAGATGAGGCAAAATGGAATACGTACCCACCACGCGAGCGCCATGCGGCACCATCGACACCGCTTTGTTGAGCGAGGCAACGCGATTGTTTGGTACCGCCCACACGTTGTAATGCGGACTCAAAGGCGATGGCGACCACGCCGTGTTCGACACATAGGCGCAAGCCAGCAACCAGCACAACGCTCCGTAGCGCAGCGTCTTGGAACGCAGAATACGCGAGGTGCCTTCGATGGACGCAATGATGATGGGGGCAATCATCACGCTGGTGTACTGGTACATGATTTGGCGGGCATACGGACTGCTGCCGGTAATGCTGGCCAGTAGCTGTGGTCCGCCCATCAGTAGAAACGGCAACCCCAACAGCGGCAAGCCACCTAACGGTAGCAACAGGTCACGGTAGAACCGGGCGCGGTCCGGCAGTACGGCCAATTTGGCCACACGATCTGGATGCAACAGCATGTTCTTGGCGATCTCCACCGAGTTCTTGCCGAAGTCACCGTAGAAGTACGTGATGTAGAACGGCTCGTGGCCGTTGTTGTAATGAGGAATGAGCAATTTGGTGGCCACCACGTACCAGAGCGAGCCAATTCCAAATGTTGCTAGTGAGAATCGAAATGATCGACGGTCCACCCGGCGTGAGGTCCAGTGCAGCGCCACCAGCACCACACCCATCACGATGACCGCCAGGGCAGTGTCTTCTCTCGTACACAATGCCAGCAGTAACGCCACCATGAAGGCTCGCCAATGCTTGCGGCTGGCCAGCCACCACGCAAACAGCAAGGGAGTGATGACGAGGGCTTCAGGGTGATAGTTGGCCCAGGATATCCACTGCACCGGTGCGTACATGAGAAAGGCCACGGCAAAGGCCAATCCGGCCCACGGTGAGCGGAAGCGGTCTCGAGCGAGGAGATACGTGGGGATGGCACCCAGACCGAGCACCACGGCCTGAGACACGTAGAGGAACGCCGGGCCCGCGCCAAGCCAATAGAACGGGGCATAGAGGTACGCCACCAGGTTGAGATGGTGACCCCAGAACTCGAGTCCTCGCACCGTGATGAACGTCTTGGAGAAGCGTGACGCCAACCAGTACGCCTGGTCGTAGATGGCCATGTCGAATGACCACGTACCAAAATTGCGATGGTGTTGCACGCCGAGACGGCCAAAGATCACGGCGAAGGCAAAGGCGGCCACGTACGTGAGACGCAGAGCGGGGTGCATGTGTACAACGGCGCCGCCCAAGCGCTGTCCGAGTCCCGGTCGGCGCGGTTCGACCGATTCCACTGGTTCTTCTGCGGCGACCGTCTCGATGGCCGTTGGAGGTGACTCCGGCAATTCGTCGGCGATCTTGGTGTCCACCTCAGTCACCCCATGAAGCTACCCGGCGTTGTGACCCCTCTTGGGATGCACAGAAGAACCACCGTG
>JAYVGK010000370.1:0-4223 GCA_043772215.1 Acidimicrobiales bacterium
CAAGTGGCGGCGGGCCTGTCAGCCGTGGCGTTCATGGCCTTCCACGTATGGTCAATGCTGCGCTTCGACGGCCTACGGGTACTCGATGCGGCGATCAAGCCGTAGGTTTCATCATCCCGGTGAACAGCATCTTTTTAATGCAACGCACTGTGCACTTCCGCCGCTGATGTCGGAATCAGAAGCGCTCGGCCCGGATTGGACAAGCCGCCCAGTGTCGTAACTTCGTAACGCCCGTGAATCAGCCCCCGCCCCCGTCCGATGATGTCCGTACCCGCATGGCGGCGTTGATGGTGCGCGACCGTCATCGATTGGAAAAACGCCTCCGAAACCGGCCGGGAGACATCGAGGCTGAGCTGGTCACGGCCGAGCTTCGCGTCCATAAGCGTCGCAGCGCCGTACCTCCCATCACCTATCCGGCCGAGCTGCCCATCACCGAGCGTAGGCACGAACTGCTGGAGCTCATCGGCGCTCATCAGGTGGTGGTGGTGGCCGGCGAAACGGGCTCCGGTAAGAGTACGCAAATACCCAAGATCTGTCTGGAACTCGGTCGTGGCGTACAGGGCCTCATCGGTCATACCCAGCCCCGTCGCTTGGCGGCGCGATCGGTGTCGGAGCGCATCGCCGAAGAATTGGGCAGCGAGGTGGGCGCCGCCGTGGGGTTCACTGTCCGCTTCAGTGATCAGGTGGGCGAGAACACGCTCATCAAGGTCATGACTGACGGCATCCTCTTGGCCGAAACCCGTCGTGACCAAATGCTGCTGGCCTATGACACCCTCATCATCGACGAGGCCCACGAACGCAGCCTCAACATCGACTTCCTACTGGGCTACGTCAAACAACTGCTCCCCCGCCGACCCGATCTCAAAATCATCATCACGTCGGCCACCATCGACACCGAGAAGTTCTCTCAACACTTCGGCAATGCCCCCATCGTCGAAGTGTCGGGCCGCACGTACCCGGTGGACACCCGCTATCGCAGCTTTGGCGAAGAACCAGGTGACACTCGCGATCAAACACAGGCCATCACCGACGCCGTAGCCGAATTGGAACGCGAAGGCCCTGGCGACGTGCTGGTGTTCCTCAGCGGTGAACGTGAGATCCACGACACCGCCGATGCGTTACGACGGCTGAACCTGCGCGACACCGAGATCATGCCATTGTATGCGCGCCTAACAGCTGCGGAGCAGCGCCGGGTGTTTCAAGCCCACAAGGGGCGACGGGTAGTGCTGTCCACCAATGTGGCCGAGACTTCATTGACCGTGCCCGGAGTACGTTACGTGGTGGACACCGGTACCGCCCGTATCAGCCGCTACAACCGCCGACTGAAAGTCCAGCGGCTCCCCATTGAAGCCATCTCACAGGCTTCGGCCAACCAGCGCGCCGGACGATGTGGCCGGGTGGCGCCCGGCATCTGCATCCGCTTGTACTCCCAGGATGACTTCGCCGACCGGCCAGAGTTCACCGAACCCGAAATTCTGCGGACCAACCTGGCCTCGGTGATTCTGCAGGCGGCATCACTCGATCTGGGCGACATCGCCGAGTTTCCGTTCGTAGATCCTCCTGATGCGCGTGCCATCAAGGATGGGGTGGCGTTACTGGAGGAACTCGGCGCGTTTGCACCGGACCAAACGAATCCTGACCAGCGGCTCACCACCATCGGGCGGCGATTGGCACAGTTGCCGCTTGATCCGCGTCTTGGCCGGATGGTGCTGGAGGCCGAACGCCACAATTGTGTTCGGGAGGTGATGATCATTGCCTCCGCACTGTCGATCCAAGACCCTCGTGACAGACCATCGGACAATCAGGCGGCGGCCGATCAATCACATGCGCGCTTTCGAGTTGAGGGATCGGACTTCTTGGGCTTCGTCAAACTGTGGGAGTACATCCGCCAGCAGCAGAGCGACGGCACCAAGGGTGACTTCCGGCGGATGTGCAAGGCGGAGTTTCTGCATTATCTACGTATCCGAGAGTGGCAGGACATCAACCGGCAGCTGCGTGAAACGGTGGCCCAGTTGAAGATCAACGTCAACCACGAGCCCGCCGAAGCCGACCGTGTTCATCTTTCCCTACTGGCCGGTCTCCTCAGCCAGATCGGCATGCGCACTACGTCGGAACGCGAGTTTATCGGGGCGCGAAACGCCAAGTTCGTGATTGCCAACGGGTCCACGCTCACGAAGAAGCCACCAAAGTGGGTGATGGCGGCCGAACTGGTGGAAACCAATCGACTATGGGCCCGGGTGGCGGCACGCATCCAACCTGAGTGGGTGGAGCGGGTGGGCGCCCATCTGTGCAAACGCAGTATCACCGATCCCCACTGGGATGCCCAGCGCGGTACGGCAGTGGCCACCGAACGAGTCAGCATGTACGGACTTCCTATTGTGCCCGCTCGTAACGTTGACTATGCGCGCATAGATCCAGCGGAAGCACGCGAGTTGTTCATCCACCACGCATTAGTCCAGCGAGAGTGGACCACCACGTACCCGTTTGTACAGGACAACCTCAACCGGATCGACCAGGTCCGTACGTTGGAGGACCGGGCCCGGCGTCGCGACATCGTGCTGGGCGATGAGCAGCTGTTCCAGTTCTTCGATGCACGGGTACCGGCGGAGGTCACCGGCGCCCGTCATTTCGACAAATGGTGGAAACGTGAACAACGTACTCATCCTCGGCTGCTCAACCTCACTGTTGCCCAGATCGTTCGTGACGACATCGGGCCAATCGACTTGGCCCAATTCCCCGACCAGTGGCTGCAGGGCACTCGTCAATTTCGACTCAGTTACATCTTCGAACCAGGCAATCCCATCGACGGCGTTCTGGTACACGTTCCGCTGGCCGTTCTCAACCAAGTCGTGGCGTCCGGATTCGACTGGTTCGTGCCTGGGCACCGCGCCGAACTGGTGGACGCCATGCTGCGTGGGTTGCCCAAGGTCATCCGCCGCCAATTGACCCCCATCGGCGAACACGTCCAGGCATTCCTGGCCACCGCCGACCCCACCGCAGGACCGATGATCGAGGCACTGGCCAGCTATGTGAGCCTCGCCGTGCGTGACGTGACCACCGCTGTTCATCCGTCCGAATTCGACATGAGCCGTACCCCTGAGCACCTACGCGTGACGTTCACCGTGGATGACGAATCCGGAATCCCGATTGCCGTGGACAAGGACCTCCAAGTACTGGTGGCCAAATTGGCACCCCAGATGCGCGGCGCCATCGCTGGCGCCGTGGCTGGTTCCATCACCGAGCAGAACGCCCTGCAAACATGGACGATCGGCACCGTGCCTCATTGCGTCGAGGTGGTCCGCGATGGCCACGCGGTGCAGGGGTTTCCGGCGCTGGTGGACAACGGGGACAGTGTTTCGTTACGGGTGCTCAGCACCCAGGCCGAACAGCAGCGCGCCATGCGCTTGGGTACTCGACGCCTGATTGCACTCAGTGTGACCCCGCCCCGCAAAGCCATGGAGCGTATGGTGAACAACGATGCTCGCCTGGCATTGGCTCGTATGCATCTCGGGGCGGTGGACGCGCTGGTGGATGATTGCATCACTGCTGCTTTGGATCAGCTCATACGTGTACATAGTGGTCCGGCGTGGGATGAACCGGCGTTTGTGACACTGCGTGATGCGGTGCGCTCCGACTTGGCCGATGCCGCCGAAGCACTGGTGAAGACAGCCGCCCTCATCGCCGCATCAGCGGGGCGGATTGCCAGCCGGCTCGACACCTTCCGTGCCGCTGCGTTTGCCGCCAGCGTCGACGACATCAACCGACAATTGCGATGGCTGGTGAACCCGGGATTCGTGACCGCCACCGGGGCACAACGACTGGGTGATGTACTTCGCTACACCCGTGCCATCGAAGCTCGACTGGACAAGCTCACCGGCGACGCCGCCCGGGATGCGACGCGAACTGCCACCATCGGGCGACTCCAAGATGACGTTGATGATCTCCTCCTCGCCGGTGCCCCGGCGCGGCGCCACGAGGTGATGGCAGTGCGCTGGATGGTGGAAGAACTGCGAGTGAGTGTGTTTGCCCAGAGCGTGAAGGCGGCAGGCCCCGTGAGCGAGCCTCGCATCCGCAAAGAACTGGCCCGACTCAACCAGCCCATCCGGTAGCAACACTCCATCGCCCATCATGAATTCTGCAATGGATTGGCCGACGACGCCACCACCTCGAGCAAGCGATCAACTTCAGCTTCGGTGTTGTATGCGTGCGGAGAAGCACGAATC
>JAYVGK010000371.1:0-3290 GCA_043772215.1 Acidimicrobiales bacterium
GATCCGCGTCTTGACCATCGATTGGTGGTCGTGGGTTCGTTGCTGCCTAACGCCGTGGATCTGGTGTTGCGCCATGGACGGGTGGGCCCGGCCCATACCTTGGTTGGGGTGGTGGGGTTCTTGGCCGTGGTGATGGCCATCACGGTGGGGCGCCGGTCTCTTCGTAAGCGGCTGTTGGCGTTGCCCATTGGTGCGCTGTGCGCGCTGGCCCTCGATGGGGCGTGGACCCGAACCAAAGTGTTTGCCTGGCCCTTCACCGGATGGATGTTGCCGGGGCGGCTGTTCGTGTTGGGTCGTCCTTGGTGGGTGAATGGTGGATTGGAGCTGGCTGGTGTGGCGATGGCCGTGTTTCTCTACCAACGTTGCGGCCTGGCCCAACCCAGTCGCCGTAGGGCGTTTGTGCAGAGCGGGGCACTGGAGTTGGTATCGGCACCCACCAGGCGGCGGCGCTGAGCCGTCATGAACCGGAGTTCTCGGCGCGCGAGGCTGATCCCCGTGAGCTCCCCAACCACCACGTTCATTGCTGTGTACTGCGGATCGTCAAGCGGCCACTTCCCGGAGTTCGGCGCCGCAGCTCACGCCTTGGGCACGGGCTTGGCGGCACCGGATCTGGGCATGGTCTACGGGGGTGGCAGCGTGGGTTTGATGGGCACCGTGGCCGATGCGTGCCTGGACGCAGGAGGGCGCGTCCATGGGGTGATCACGCAATCACTGCTGGACAAGGAAGTTGGTCATCTGGGGTTGAGCAACCTCGACGTGGTCACCACCATGCATCAACGCAAGGCACGCATGGAAGTGCTGGCCCGTGGCTTTGTCGCCATGCCTGGCGGCTTCGGCACCTGGGAGGAGTTGTGCGAGGTGGTCACGGCGGCCCAATTGGGACATCACACCAAACCGATTGTGCTGCTCGACGTGCGCCACTACTGGGACCCGTTCATGGCGTTCATCGATGGCGCAGTGGATACGGGGTTCATCCCCGAATCGCACCGGACGCTGGTGCGGCGCAGTAGCAATGTGGATGAGGTGTTGGAGTTGCTGCGCGCTCCCGCTCCTACACTCAGCCCGAAATGGGTGTGACGGTGGACTTCAGTCGTCAGCGGCGGCAGCTGGTGCGGCCGATCGTTCGGTAGGGGTCGCAGCGTCGGGACCAGTACCTGGCACTGCCGCTCCCCGAGTGCCGACGGTGGCGGATGTGGACCGCAGCGCTTGGGTGCCGTCAGCCGATTCCGCCACTGCGGAGTTGTCAGGAGCGGCGGCCGGGGCCGCCTGTCGTGGTGCGGATTTCATCGTCGAACCCTACCCCTGGTCGGGACCCCCTCAGAATTTTGCGACCACCTCATCTCGTCGCAGAATTCGTGACCGGCGACGTAGTTTTACGACGGATTCGGGGGGGTCCTCCGGGACCATCCCATCACGTCGCAGAATTCGTGACTGGCGACGTAGTTTTGCCACGGGTTCGGATGGGGGTCTCCGGGAGGCCGAGCACTCAGACGCGGGCCGCCTCGATACGGTCCTCGAGGGCTAGTCGAGCCACCACCGGATTCACCAAAACCGCCGGTTGGGCAAGCTGGGGCAACGCCACCTGGGGTTCGGACCCCTCATCATCGCTGGCCTCACTGATTGGCAGGTTGCCCCAATACAGGTCGGCCGCCTTGCGCAGCATCTCTTGATCGAAGATCGGCTCGCATTCCTCGTACTCGGCCACGGACCGGATCATCTTGCACAAATCGTTCGGATAGTTGGCGCGCAGACCAACGTGATCACGACGCAGACACAGCGCCCGCAACAACGGCGCACTGGTAGGAAGTAAGCGTACAGACAGTCGCAGGGCGGCATCCACGAGGATCCGATCAAATGACACGGCATCCACCGGCCCCACGTACACCTTGTTCTGGATTCGACGGAAGAACGCTTCATCGCCAAGGTCATCAGGATCCATGTTCGTGGAAAACGCCACCATCAACTCAAATGGCATACCGAACTTGGTGCCATTGGCCAGAGTGAGAAAGTCCACCCTTTTCACCAGGGGGTAAATCCATCGGTTCAACAGTTGCTGTGGCGTCAGCACTTGTCGGCCGAAATCGTCGATCAGCATCATCCCGTTGTTGGCCTTCACATGTAACGGCGCCGAATAGATGCGTCCCACAGTGTCGTATTGCAACTGCAGGGCACTGGCCTCGAGCTCACCGCCAACGGTCACCAGCGGTCGATTACAGGCCACCCAACGCGGATCGAGGCCGGCGGGCTGCTCTTCAATCGGCTCATGCAACGTAGGGTCATAGATCAACACGTACTGACCATCCACCATCACCGCTCGCGGGATCACGATCCAGTCGCCATAGAGGCGAACCAGACGCTCCGCAAGGCTCGTCTTGCCGGTGCCAGCGGGCCCGTAGAAAAAGATGGAGTGCTGCGAGTTGAACGCCGGACCCAACTGATCCAGCATGTCGGTGGTCACCACCAGATCGCTCATGGCCTTGGCCATGGCGGACCGGTTCACCTTCAATGAAGCCTTCTGAAGGCGGACCGCCTTCACGTACGTGTCAAGCGAAACGGGGGCAATACCGTTGTACTGGCATGCCGCCGACAGCTCACGGGCATAGTCGCGCCCGATACTGGTGAGGCAGAACAAGTAGTCGTGACCCTGCATTGTTTTCACGTCGATCATCTTGCGATCACGCAACGTCTCGAACGCCTCGAACAAGATGGGGTGACTCAACCCCAGCGCCTGGGTGAGATGGGTGACGGTGACGGTGTCGTCGATCAGCGTCCGTCGCAAGAACAACTCGAGAACAACCGAGGGGGAGATGTCCAACGTGGACGATCTCGTAGGCGCCGAGATGTCGAGATCAGTATCAGAAGACATGCTCTGGGAGCTTCGGCCACCATGGCCGCCAACTTGATAGTGAATGGCGGGTGGGTCAGACCGCCACTGCCGCCGAGGCCACGGGGGTGGTGGTGGGTTGGGCGGAGCCAGTTGCTGGTTCCACGCTGATGGCCATGGCTGAAATGGCGGGGTTCACGGTGAAGGCGGAGATGTCAGGGTTGGGGCCCAGCACTCCGGCCGACACCGCTTTGTCGCCGGCCAAGGCCCACAACTGGTAGGTCTTGCCCGCAGGCAGAGCGGGCAGCGTGCTGTGCTGCAGATAACCCCTGCCTTCCCGGGTCACCACCACATCAGCCAACTTGAGGCCATCGGCTGATGCCAACGACACCACGCGGGCGCCGTCGGAGGTGGACGCAGTTTTAGCCAGCGCCGCCAGCGACGGGGCCCCGGAACCGCTCAGCAC
>JAYVGK010000372.1:0-2146 GCA_043772215.1 Acidimicrobiales bacterium
TTCTGCGCGCGTACTTGCTGCGGCGTTGGAGTTCGGAATCAACCTACGACGGGTGGACCACGCCACGGTGGGTATCACCTGCGATGAACTCAGTACCGCTGCGGATCTGGCCGCTGTCATTGCCGCGCTGACCGGCGACCCGCTCACCACTGCGACGGCCACGGTGCAACACCTGGACGTGCAACTGTCGGCGAATGCCGAATGGTCAGGCATCAACGCAGCCCAACGTCGTCTCACTCCCCCGTTACGCCACGAAGTGTTCGACCGTCATCGATCCGAACATGAGATGTTGCGGTATCTACGGCGGCTGTCCGACAAAGACCTGGCCATGGATCGCACTATGATTCCGCTGGGGAGTTGCACCATGAAGCTGAACGCCACCTCCGAGATGATGCCCATCACGTGGCCCGAGCTGAGCAATTTGCATCCGTTTGCCCCGGCCGATCAAGTGGCGGGATCACTACAGATCATGGCCGAACTCGAAGCGATGCTGGTGGAGCTCACGGGGTACGACGCCGTGTCGTTGCAACCCAACGCCGGCAGCCAGGGTGAGTTTGCTGGGCTTCTCGCCATTGCTGCGTATCACTCGTCTCGGGGGGAGGCCCATCGCACGGTGTGTCTCATTCCATCATCGGCCCACGGCACCAATGCCGCGTCGGCCACCATGGCCGGGATGAAAGTAGTGGTGGTCAATTGCGATGACGCCGGCAACGTGGACATTGGTGATCTCCAGTCCAAGATCTCCATACACGGCATTAACCTAGGCGCACTTATGATTACGTATCCCTCCACTCATGGTGTGTTCGAAGACGGAATCACTGACATCTGTGCTCTGGTTCATGCGGCGGGAGGCCAGGTGTACTTGGATGGGGCCAACTTCAACGCCCTTGTGGGTCTGGGCAAACCCGGCAAGTTCGGAGCCGACGTTTCGCACCTAAATCTGCACAAGACGTTTTGCATCCCCCACGGCGGTGGCGGGCCAGGTGTTGGCCCGGTATGTGTGGGTGCGCATCTGGCCCCCTTCCTGCCGGGGGCGGGTGTGGTGGGCAATGTGGCGGCGGCCCCGCAGGGATCGGCCGGCATCTTGCCCATCCCGTGGATGTACATCACCATGATGGGCGGTACAGGGCTACGTGATGCCACCGCAGTGGCCATTCTGGCGGCCAACTACGTGGCCATGCGTCTTGGTCCTCACTTTCCGGTGCTGTATACCGGCAAGGGGGGACGGGTGGCCCACGAGTGCATCCTCGACCTTCGTCCCATCACCGCCGCCACCGGGGTGAGCGTGGATGATGTGGCCAAGCGATTGGTGGACTACGGATTTCACGCTCCTACCATGAGTTTTCCCGTGGGCGGCACGCTGATGGTGGAACCCACCGAGAGCGAATCGTTGGAGGAATTGGATCGTTTCTGCGACGCCATGATTGCCATCCGCGTTGAGATCGATGATGTGGCCAATGGCGTGTGGCCCGCTGATGACAACCCGCTGTGCAATGCCCCACATCCGTCCGAAGATGTCGCCACCGATACGTGGGCCCACGCGTACGGTCGAGAGCAGGCGGCGTTTCCATTGGCCACCATTCGGGGCCGCAAGTATTGGCCGCCGGTGAGCCGTATCGACGGCGCATACGGCGACCGCAACGTGATGTGCAGTTGCCCGCCCATCGACTCCTACTGAGCTCGCCCCACTCCAACCCCAACCACACCCACCCACCCCACGAACTCGTCGCAAAATTCCACACAGCCGAAGGAAATTTGCGACGGGATCAATCGGGCTCAGCTCGCGATGCCTCGTAGTTCAGACTCGCGTAGGTGCTGCTGACGAGAAGCTCCCACGAGGTCGGCGCCAAAGGCCAACGCCACTGCCGTGCCTGCTCCGATCAGCAATACCAAGGTCACCGACCCGTGATCCATGGCCCAACCGCCCCACATACTGCCGAACGGCACCGTGCCCCCGAAACACATGAACCACAGAGCCATGACCGGCCCCCGGGTGTGGCCCTGTAAGTGCTGCTGCAGTACCGTCATCATGGCTGTGGTGCAGCCGAAGTAGAAGAAACCCAGTAGTGCCCCCACCGGAAAGGCGAGGCCGGGGCTGCGTATCACGGCAAACAGGGCCAACGTCACTGCAAACGCAGCAAATAGG
>JAYVGK010000373.1:0-4385 GCA_043772215.1 Acidimicrobiales bacterium
GGGACATCTATGCGAACTGAATGACTGCTCGCATCCGGCACACCACTCCCATTGGCCTCAGGCCACAGATGCAAGCGAGAGGATCAAGGACCGCCCGAACTGGCCATGGTCAATCGTTCGTTTCACCACGAGTCCAGCATTTGATGCCAACGTCGCGAATTCAGCATCGTCGTACCACCGCAGCGACCACGTTCGCTCGACGAGTTCGATCGGTTTCTCTGATGGTCCAGGGCGATATTCCAACGTGCTGTCCACCCGCCGTTCTTCGCGCCGATACGACTGCGCCATGGTGCGAACAGCCAGGGTCTCCCCCTCGGCCGTGACGTGCTCCCGCCACACCCCGACCGTGCCCGGATCGATGGGTTGGGGAGTGAAGAGGGGTATGAGGGTGCGCCCGTCAGGGGTGAGGTGATCGGCAATTCGGTGTAGCGCAGTGGCGACATCGGCGAGGTCGACGACGAGTTGGAATGTGGGCCCAGCAAGGTAGATGGATCGGAAGCGTCGCTTCAAATCCATGGCCTGCATTGACTGGCATACCAATTGCACCCGCAGGCCTTGGCGGCGTGCTTCAGTTCGGCACAGTTCCACCATGTCGGCTGACGAGTCCAGCCCAGTGACATCGAGCCCCGCCGCCACTAAGTCCAGCAACGGTTCGCCATGCCCACAACCCAACTCCAGCGCTGGCTCACCCCACCGTTGTACAAAGCGCGCATACGGAGTGGCGGGAGCCACGCTGCCTCGCAACGGTGCATAAGCCCGCGCAATGAGCCCCGTGTAGAACTGATCATGGATCGGCGGTACATCAGAAGGATATCTGCCGATGTCCCAGCGACCTGCTAGATGAAGCCGGCGGTCGAATGAGGTTGGTATGGAGCCTCGAGTTCAGCCACTTCATCGGCCGTCAAGGTGATGCTCAATGACGCAATGGCATCATCGAGATGAGCCAACTTGGTGGCCCCAATAATAGGTGCACTGACGGTTGAGTGGCGAGACACCCAGGCCAATGCCACCTGCGCACGCGCGACACCTCGGGCGCCAGCTACCTGGGCCACCGCGTCCACCACGAACCGATCGTCGCCGCGGTAGAGCATCTTGCCAAACTCGTCCGTTTCTTCTCGGGCACTTCCCTCATCCCAAGACCTGGTGAGGCGCCCCCTGGCCAACGGGCTCCACGGGATGACTCCCACACCTTGATCAGCGCAGAGTGGCAACATCTCTCGCTCTTCTTCTCGGTAGAGCAGGTTGTAGTGGTTCTGCATACTGACGAACTTCGTCCAACCGTGGAGTTGGGCGGTGTATTGCGCCTTGGAGAACTGCCACGCGTACATAGAAGATGCCCCGATGTAACGCGCCTTGCCTGCCTTCACCACATCGTGAAGTGCCTCCATGGTTTCCTCGATCGGCGTGTTGGAATCCCACCGATGGATTTGATAGAGGTCCACGTAGTCGGTGCCGAGGCGGGTGAGCGATGCGTCAATCTCGTGCATGATGGCCTTGCGCGACAAGCCGCCACCGTTGGGTTTGCGAGGCCTCATGGTGCCGTGCACCTTGGTGGCCAACACCAGTTCGTCACGTCGAGCAAAGTCAGCCAACGCTCGACCCACGATCTCTTCACTGGTGCCGTCCGAATACACGTTGGCGGTGTCGAAGAAGTTGAGACCCAACTCCACCGCCCGCTGCAGAAACGGTCGACTTTGTTCCTCATCAAGCGTCCAGGGATGCGCTCCCCGGTCGGGTAGGCCGTAGCTCATGCACCCCAAACAAATGGGGGATATGTCCAAACCGGTGGAACCAAGCTTTTTGTATCTCATGGGGTCTCGCTTCCTGAAGATGCCGTGTTCCCGAACGTAGACGATCAGTCTCGGGAGTGACGCCGCCGCTTCGTGTCCAGCTGTGACCTCAGGGTCATTGCCAGTACACCTATGAATACCATGAATGTGCCCAGGAATGCCGTACCCGTGGTCCGAGCACCGGTATAGGCCACGGCGGCCGTCATCGCGGGAGCGGGCACGGTGGCCAAGAGGGCGGGGGAGGAGGCGACGGGCAAGGTAGTGGTGGTGTCCGAGGGGATCACCGAGTTCTGGGCAATGGAAGTGGTCGTGGATGGCGATGCGATGGTGGTCGCAGATGAAGTGATCGCAGATGGAGTGCTCGGTGCAGGGGTGGTAGGGACGTACACGGCGATGGTGGTGGTTGCACCGGGCAGTGTCGTGGTGGAGGCGAGAACTGTTGTGGTAATCGTAGTTGTCGTGACAGCCACGGCACCAGTGGCGTCGATCTTACGGATCATGTTGTTGTCGGTATCCGACACGAACACATTTCCCGCTGCGTCCGTGGCCACATGAGAAGGAAAATCGAACGATGACAACGTCCCGGCTGCGTCGACGTTTCCAGCACTTCCCGATCCTGCGAGTGTGGTGACGACTCCTGCCGCAGTGATCTTACGGATCAGGTTGTTGTTGCCGTCAGCCACGAAGACGTTTCCGCTGGAGTCGGTGGCAACCCCGGTGGGGTACTTGAATGATGCGCCGGTGCCGGTGCCATCAGTGGCCCCGGGCGATCCCGATCCCGCCAGCGTGGTGACGTCGCCCAAGGGGGTGATCTTGCGGATTACGTGGTTGGCGAAGTCAGCCACGTACAGGTTGCCGGTAGGGTCAACGGCTATCCCCAACGGTTCATTGAACGAAGCCGCTGCGCCATTTCCGTCAGTGTTTCCAGGGCTCTCGGACCCGGCGACGTAGCTGACCAACCCTCCAGGAGTGATCTTACGGATCCGGTTGTTGAATCGGTCAGCCACGAACACATTGCCTGCGGCATCAATGGCCAGTGCTTGGGGGCCAGCAAAAGACGCGCTGGTACCCGAACCGTTGGCATGACCGGTCGATCCTGATCCGGCGAACGTGGTGACGACGCCCGCAGGAGTGATCTTGCGGATGAGATTGTTTTGGAAGTCCGAAACGAACACATTTCCGGTGGCATCCACTGCAGTGGTGCTGGGAGCGTTAAACGACGCAGCGGACCCAGTGCCGTTGCTGTTGCCAGGACTGCCAGATCCGGCCAGCGTCGTGACTGCGCCAGCGGGCGTGATCTTGCGTATCGAATAGTTTCCACTTTCGGCGACGTACATGTTGCCTGCGCTGTCAAAGGCCAAACCCTGTGGTTTGTTGAACGTTGCGGCCGTACCGGTGGCATCGACATTTCCGGCCACACCGGACCCGGCGAAGGTGGTGACATCACTGAATGCTGCTTGTGCGGTATTGCTGGACACGGCGATGGAGCCACAGGCCACAGCGGCAACCATGAGCCAACGAAGCCGGACGGGGGCGCGTCTTGTGATCTGCATGCATACGAACGTACCGATGCTATGCCAGGTTGTGATGAGTATCGGCTACTCATTCCGGCTACCTCAGGGCGCTGAGAAGGTCTTGGCGGCTGGACACTCCCAATTTAATGAACACCTTGGCGAGATGGTTTTCCACGGTCCTGGTGGAAACGAACAGTTGCTCCGCTATGGCCTTGTTGGACACCCCATCGGCGGCCAGATAGGCAACCTCGCGCTCGCGTAACGTCAGCGGTGTGAGCGTGTCTGGCCGTGAGGAATTGGGCATCGGGGCCGTGTCACAGCTGGCCAGCAGTGTTGCTGCAAGCCTCGTGCTGGCCGTGGCTCGACGGGTGTCTCCGCGTCTCCGATAGGCGTTAGCGGCCTCAGCGCTCGCCTCAGACGCCAAGGTGACCATACCCATCTGGGCAAAGGCATCACCCACTGCGGCCAGCGCATGGGGGTCATCAGTCGCTGCTGCTCGGGCATGGTTGGCCCTAGCGATGACCAGTGCACTGTCAGAGTGGGCGGACAATTCCACCAGCCGACCGACCACTTTGGCAGCCAATCCCAAACGAACCATTTCATGCAGTACCCGGGCCTCCGCTCCGACGTTGCCACCAAGCGCCGCACTGGTGGCAGCTGCGTGCAGTTCATCGGTGGCCCTGCTGACTGCGCCGCCCAACACCGCCACGGTGGCGCGAGCCACGGCGATGTTGGGTTCGAACACACCGAGACGAGATTCTTGCGCGTCTGATTCAGCGAGAGCTTCACGCGCGGCAGCCAGATTCCCCAAGTGGGCATACGACAGGGCAATACCGGCCCAGGCGTTGGCTACCGTGCCACGAAAGTGGCGTTTACGGGCATCATTGAGCGCCGTTTGAAAATGCTGTTTGGCGTGATGCGCCCTACCCAAAAGTATGCACGCTTCACCCGCCACCAGTTGGCACCACACAGGGCTCACGAACATCTCGTCACCAATGGCGTACTCATATCCGACGAGGGCGCGCTCCAGCGCTTGCTGAGGGCGACCGGCCTCGTAGAGGGCCAAGGCTTCGTTGGCCAC
>JAYVGK010000374.1:0-1864 GCA_043772215.1 Acidimicrobiales bacterium
GCAAACCGCACATCTCCCTGGGGGGAACCGACTCCCAATCCTGCGATACGTACTGATCCCCGGGTGATTGCTGCTGCGCCGAGAAAATAACTGGCGGCACTGGCATCGGGTTCGATGGCATAGCCGCCAGGCGAACGATAACCCGACCCGGCAATGACAAAACGGGCAGAAGAGGGTTCATCAACTACCGCCCCAAATTCACGCATCACCGCAACTGTCATGTCCACATACGATCGCGACACCAGCGGTCCCGTCACCTCCACAGTGAGCCCGTGGGGTAGGCAGGGTGCCATCAGCAGTAATCCCGAAAGAAATTGACTCGACACTGCACCCGGCACATTGACATTAACGGTGACGGCACCTCCTCCCACCACCGTAAACGGTAGGTGTCCGCCTGGTGCGGTATCTACCGCCACTCCAAGATCAACTAGGGCCTGGGCCAGGTCAGCCATGGGCCGCTGGCGCATCGGGGCCGCTGCATCGAGTACGTAGTTTCCGGAACCGAGCACCAACAGCGGGGCCACGAAACGCGATGTAGTGCCACTGAGGCGGGCATCGAGGGTCACCGGTCCGGGCGCCAAGTGGCCACTTGACCCAACCACATCCAAGACGGTGCCATCCACTGATGACGTGATGTTTATACCGAGCGCCCGTAAACACTCGATCATGGCGTCCGTGTCATCTGCGCGCAGAGCGCCGATGAGCTGGGTGGTGCCAACTGACAGGGCGGCACACACCAAAGCTCGGTTGGTCAGCGATTTGGACCCCGGTATGTGTACATCGGCATCAACGGGGAGTTGGAATGGCACCATCAACCTCGGCGCAGTCGCCAAGGGTTCACCCACCCCGCTCACCGCTCCCCCAGGGACGAAACCGATGGCCGGAACCCCCGAGCCAGCAGCCCCCCACGCAGCAGATCCGCAGCCCTGGTGGCCACCACCACTACTAGTGTGCCCCGATCGCCTTCGATGGAATGGCTGAGTTCCACATCGAAGATGTTGACACCCAGATCGCTGGCTAACGTGGCCACCTCGGCGATGAAGCCAGGACGATCCGGTATGGGGACCCTGATCTCTACCAGGTCCTCGGGCGGCGGAGCGCCTACCGGCAAATTCATCCGTGCTGTCCGCGCTTTGCCCAGTACCTGTTGTAAACGTTGACGATCAGCAGTTTCCACGATGCTACGCATAGCGCCCAATTCAGCGATCACACCATCAAGCACCCCCACTATCGCACTCCGATTTTCCGTGCAGATGTCCAGCCAGATACCCGGATGACCTGCGGCAATCCGGGTCATGTCCCGGAAACCACCGGCCGCCATCCGCAGCAGTGTGTTGTGCTCGGCAGCACAGTCGGCAGCCACCGACATCAACGTGGCCGCCACCAGATGGGGCACATGCGACACCACCGCCACCAACTCGTCGTGACGCGCCGGGGCCACCGACACCACCACTGCACCCAGTGACGAGATAACTGCATGTAAGCGCGCATAAGAAGCTGCATCACTGGTTGGGGTCGGCGTGAGTACCCATGTTCGACCCTGGAACATGAGTGGGTCTGATCCGTCGATGCCATCGAGTTCGGAGCCTGCCATGGGATGACCGCCGATGAATCGAGGATGGTCAAGGGCCGTTGTCACCGGACCTTTCACCGATCCAATGTCGGTGACGATTCCACCGTGGGCCAGGGCATGGCGGGCCACTGCCACCACCGATGAGACTGGCGTGCATACAAACGTGATCACGGCCGATGAATCGGCTCCTACGGCGTCGAAGGCGCCAAGTTCCAGTCCCCGGTCCGCTCGCTCTGGTTCTGCGTCAGTGCCGGTGACGAACCACCCTTGGGCGCGCAACGCCATACCCAG
>JAYVGK010000375.1:0-7979 GCA_043772215.1 Acidimicrobiales bacterium
AACACCTAGCCGACGTAAAAGACGACTTCGATTCCCTCCGCGTATTCAACGAGGTTCAGGTTCGCCAGTCACTAGGAATAGCTGCGAAGGTGTGACGGAGTACCAGCTGGTTTTCACCGCCGCATTGTTCAGAAGTCTGCAAGCGGTTCCGCCCCGAGTGGCCGAGCCACTGGTGGCCTTTGTGTTCGAGGGGCTCGCGTCCGAACCAAAACGGCGTGGCAAACCCCTACACCAGGAATGAGAGGGTCGCTGGTCAACCCGGCGTGGCGACTACCAAATCATCTATCGACTCGACGAGGAAACCAAGACGATGAACGTCCTGAGGATCGGTCACCGTGGACGCATGTACGGCGGCGGAGGCGCAACGTAGTCGCCGGTGCCACTGCTTCGAGTTGTAGCAGGCGTTGGTTCGGCCAGTGGGGGCAGAGACATACGCGGCAGTAGGAACTGCACCACCGGGCCGATGAGAACCAAGAAGACCACCGTGGAGAACCCCACCCGGCCACCGAGCAACTTGCCCACCACAAGGGTGACTGCTTCCACCAACGAACGTGCCACACGCATCGACAACCCGAATCGCCGGAGTCCGAGCATCAGCCCATCGCGCGGCCCAGCCCCCAACCCCGACCCGATGTAGAGACCCGAACCGAAACCAATGATGAGGGTGGCTCCCAATGCCATGAGCACCTGCAACCAAACGGCGCTGACATCGGGGATCGATGGTCGCACCACATCCACCACCAACCCGATGACCACCGTGTTGAGCGCAGTACCCAAGCCGATGCGTTCCTTGAGTGGCACCCAGAGGCACAACACCGTGACGCCCACGATGTTGATGATGAGGCCCACCGGTAAGCCGGTGCGCTTGGACAACCCACCGTGGAGAACGTCCCATGGTGGGTTGCCGAGATGCGCAGCAAAGAACACGGCAATGCCCACGCCGAAGCAACACAACCCGGCCAGGCAGCGCGGTAGTCGCTGTATGAGCTCCGCTCGAGGAACTGGATGGCGGCGCAACTGGAGAAATGCGATGGCGCTGACCGCCACCACGGTGACCCACTTCAACTCCACCACGGTGGACGACGACACAACAGCAACGAGTGGAGCAATCATCGGCGTGATCTTCCTACGGTGGAGCGACGGGTGATGGTGTGCACCAACAGACCCACGACCAACGCCCAGAACGGGGCGGCGATGTGGAACAAGGTGAACCCGGCGGCTGCGCACAGCAACGTGGCCACTGCTGCGTCACGCTCAATGGGGTCGGCCAGAGCACTAGCGGCTGATGAGGCAATGGTGCCAAACAACGCCAAACCGGTGATGGCCGCCACGAACTCGGGCGGCACCACAGAAAAAACGCTGAGCAACGATGCACCGAATACGGCGGCCACCATATAGAACAACCCCGCCGCCATGCCTGCCATGTAGCGACGATCCGGGTCCGGGTGGGCGTCCACTCCGGTGGCGATACCAGCCGTGATGGCAGCGAGGTGTAACCCCGGCGAACCAAACGGAGCCAGAACCGTTCCTGCCGCTCCCGTCACCATCAAGATACGGTCCATGTTCGGTTCGTATCCGGCTGCCTGCATCACGGCATAACCCGGCGCATACTGCGAGGAAAGCGCCAAGGCCAGTAGGGGCAGGGCCAGTCCTGTCAATGCACCAAGATCGAAGGTGGGCATGATGGCGTGGAGGTTCACCACATGCAGCTTTGGTGTGGCTGAGGTGGTGAGACGCAGAACGAGGGCCGCCATCAATCCGGCCGCCGACGTGAACACAATGGCCAAACGCGAACCATGAGCTCGGCTCACGAAGTACACGAGTCCCATGACGGCCACCAACACGGTGACCCGCCACCGTGCCGGAGAACCGGGTAGTGCGGCAAAGAATCCAGTACCGAATCGCAACAGCACCCCGGCCAACATGGCCGAAACAATGGTTTTGGGCAGATATGCCATCAATTTGGAGAACGTACCGGTGGCGCCAATGGCCACGCAGGCCACTGCCACCACGATGTACGCGCCGATGGCGGCGGAGAAGCGGTATTCCCGAAGGGAGGTGGTGAGCAGTACCGCCCCCGACGTAGAGAACGCCACAATCACGGGCTGGCGTAGCCACAGCGACAGGCTCAGTCCAGTAAGCCCGCTCCCCATGCTCACCGCAAAGATCCAGTTGTCCGTCACGCTGGCCGGTAGTCCGGCGTTGGTGACGGCCAGGCCCACAATCAGCATGGGGCCCGAGTAGCTCACGACCACCACCAAAAAGCCGGCGATCAGCGGGGCAATGGAGCGGCGGGACTGGGGGCCAGCTGGGGTCGAGTGGTTGTGGTGGATCCCCATGCTCACACCGGACCGTACCAGCGGCGCCGTCTGGCCCACCCACCATTCGGGGCGGCCGTTCACCGTAGACGGCGTCATCATCGTGGAATCAGTAACCGACTGTTAACAGTGCGGGCGACGAAGGAGGTCCCCTATGGCTTACCGTTTGCCGCCATGACGACCAGCGCCACCACTACAACGCCGTCAGGCGGACGGCTGGCGGGCAAGCGGATCATTATCACCGGTGCCGCCCGGGGGATTGGGGCCGAGATCGCATCGTGCTTTCAGGCTGAGGGCGCCCGGTTGGCCTTGGTGGACGTCTTGGCTGAGGAACTGGCGGTGGTGGCCGGCACACTTGGGGCGGTCCCAGTAGTGGGCGATCTACGGGCTCCGGACGCTGCTCGATCCACCATTGGCGCCGCCATCGACGCTCTCGGCGGGGTTGATGTGTTGGTGAACAATGCCGGTGTACTGCGATTTTCCTCAATCCTCGACATGTCGGCCGACGACTGGGACCTGATGTTCGAGGTCAATGCCCGTTCGATGCTGTTCACCACCCAAGCCGTGGTGCGGTCCATGATCTCAGCGGCCACGCCTGGGCGAGTGGTGAAGGGCAAGATCGTGAACATGGCCTCCATGGGGGGCAAGTTGGGGAGTCCCAATCAGGCTCACTACTGTGCCTCCAAGGCGGCCGTGATTGCGTTCACCCGGGTCAGTGCCATGGAGTTTGGCCCGCATGGCATCAACGTCAATTGCATCTGCCCTGGTTACGTACTGACCGAGATGGGATCGGGTACCCGCACGGCCGAAATGGTGGCTGCCTGGTCGGCAAAATCTCCGCTGGGGCGACTGGCTGAACCGTCTGATGTAGCCCGAACGGCGTTGTTCCTGGCATCATCTGATTCGGACTACTGCACCGGACAGGCCTTGAACGTCTCCGGTGGCATGGTGATGCATTGAGGTCGTATGAGTTGCCTACAGAGGCCACCAGCGTCGTAAGAGTCGTCAACGTCGACAACCGGGATCCGAGGGACCAATGATCGAAGAGCTTATGGCCACCCCAGGGGCTGAGCCGAAACCCATTTCGGCCCCCTACCGGGGTGGCCCGCCGGCACTGGTGTTCGACTTAGTGTCCATGCGGTTCCCCGACGGGACGCTGGCATTGCAGGACGCATCGTTCTCGGTACACCCTGGAGAGTTCGTCACCGTGGTGGGGCCGTCGGGATGTGGCAAGTCGACACTGCTGCGCATCGCTTCGGGATTGGTGCTGCAGTCCGGCGGCACCGTGTCGGTGGACCGTGAAAGCTTGGGCTATGTGTTTCAGGACGCCACGTTATTGAAGTGGCGCACCGTCCAGGGCAACGTGGAACTCATGGCCGAGCTCAGCGGTATGGACAAAGGTCGCCGCAAGCAACTGGCATCTGATGTCATCGACCTGGTGGGGCTACGCGGATTCGAAGACAAATATCCCAAGCAATTGTCCGGCGGTATGCGAATGCGATGCTCGCTGGCACGCGCTTTGGTGATGAACCCGAAGGTGTTCATGTTCGATGAGCCGTTCGGCGCATTGGATGAGATCACCAGGGAACGTCTCAATGATGAGTTGCTGTTGTTGTTCCAACGTCAACGCTTTGCGGCGTTGTTCATTACTCACTCCATTGCCGAGGCGGTGTTCCTGTCCACTCGCGTGATTGTGATGTCGGCGCGACCCGGTGTCATCGTGGGCGACTTCCAGGTGCCGTTCGCCTATCCCCGTTCCCCGGAACTGCGATTCGATCCTCGCTTCGCCGAACTGTGTGGCGATGTTTCCCACTCACTGAGAGATTCCCACGTATGAGTACCGTCATCGGCCGTAGCAACCCGGGTGATACCCCTGAAGTGGAATCCGCAGACCGCAACGAAGTGGATTTCCCCACTGCCGCTACCGGTACGGAGCGGGGAGCTTTCACCATCTATACCGGTCAAGACATCGACACCCGCAGTGTGGCCGAGCAACGCAGCAGTCAAGCGTTGTACAAGTCGCTGCCGCTGGCGGGCTTTGCAGTGTTTATCGGGCTTTGGTATTTCATGTCCTACTGGGGTCTGAAACACATCTTCCACAAGCCGCAGTTCCTGCTGCCCCCACCGCACCGTTGCATCATCGAGTCCATCACCAATGCCCAGGTACGCAAGCAACTGATAGCAGCCACGGTGCTCAGTGTGCGGGTGGCCTTCATCGGCTTGGTGTTGGCCATTGTGGTTGGTTTGTTGCTGGCCATTCTCATGAGTCAGGCCAAGGGTATAGAGCGGTCGCTGTTCCCGTACTTGGTGGCGCTGCAGGCGGTGCCGATCCTGGCCTTCGTACCGTTGTTGGGAGTGTTCTTCGGGTTCAATTTCAAGGCCCGGGTCATTGTGTGCATCGTCATCTCGTTGTTCCCCATTGTGTCCAACACACTGTTCGGGTTGCTGTCGGCTGATCAGGGTCAGCACGATCTGTTCACCCTACGAAAAGCATCACGATGGACGAGGCTCATTAAACTGCAGTTCCCCGCCGCCCTGCCGGCCATGTTTGCAGGCCTCAGGATCGCTGCCGGTCTGTCGGTCATTGGATCCGTGGTGGGCGACACGTTCTTTCGACAAGGCCAGCCAGGCATCGGCATCCTCATCGACAACTTTCGGTCTCGTTTGCAGAATGAAGCCATGTACGGCGCAGTGCTCATCGCTGCGTTCATCGGCATCATCGTCTTTTTTTTCTTTACCTGGCTCTCGGACAAAACCGTGGGCCATTGGTACGAGAGCACCCGCTGAATGTCCCGCAGCATCTCCCAACAAACCCACCCGGCAGCACCTCATCCCAAGGAGCATCAATTTGCGCAAGCAATGGAAGCACACCATGTTGGCCGCCCCCCTGGCGGCAGCATTGATCTTGTCGGCCTGTGGCTCAGACAAGAAGAGCACCGACACCACCGTGGCTGCGGCTGACACCACCGCCGCTGGCAGTGACACCACCGCTGCTCCCGCCGCTGACACCACCGCAGCACCGGCCGCAGATACCACTGCGGTCGGAGGGGCTGCCACTACTATGGCCGCCGGTGCTGCGGCTGGTACCACGGTTGCCGGTTCGGCTGCCACCACCGTGGCTGCGGCCGCCGGTGCCACCGACGTGAATCTCAAGGATGTGTGCCCGGCGGTGGTCGGCATCCAAACCGACTGGAACCCCGAAGCGGAGCACGGATTCCTCTACCAGATGTTCGGTCCCAATCCCGTGATCAACGCGGACAAGAAGCTGGTGACCGGTGAACTCATGGCCAGTGGCGTGGATACCGGTGTGAAGATCGAGGTTCGCTCCGGTGGCCCCGCCATTGGATTCCAAACCGTCACGTCGCAGCTGTACCAAGACCCCAACCTCTTGCTGGGCTATGTGTACACCGATGAAGCCATTCAGTTGTCGGCCAAAAATCCGTCGGTTGCCATCATGAGCCCGTTCGAAAAGAATCCGCAGGCCATCATGTGGGATCCGGCCACGTATCCCGACGTGAAGACTATTGCTGATCTTGGCAAGACGGGCGCCAAGGTGCGCTACTTCTCGGGTGCCGCGTACATGGACTACTTCACCAGCGTGGGCGTCCTCAACAAGGCCCAGGTGGACGGCAACTATGACGGTTCGCCGGCGTTGTTTGTGGCCGATCAGGGCAAGTCTGCTTCGCAGATCTTTGGTTCTGCGGAGCCGTATATCTACAAGAACGAGGTCAAGGAATGGTCGAAGCCCGTTTCCTATGCGTACATCAATGACGCTGGCTGGAACAACTACGCCGAGTCCATGGCCACCAAGCCGGAAAACATCACCAAGGAAGCCGATTGCTTCAAGAAGTTGGTGCCCATCATTCAGCAGTCAATGATCGACTACCTCAAGGATCCTGCGGCCACCAACAAGCTGGTGCTGGAACTCGTGGCCAAGTACAACAATGGGTGGGTCTACAGCCAGGGTGTGGCTGACTACGCAGTGAAGACAATGATGGCCGACAAGCTCGTCGCCAACGGCCCTGATGGTGTGTTCGGTACATTCGATGAAGCCCGTATCGCCGATCTCATCACCAAGGCCACGCCGGTATACACAAAGCTCGGAACGGCTCCGAAGGCCGGTTTGAAGCCATCGGATATTTACACCAACCAATTCGTAGACAAGACCAAGAAGCTCTAACCAGCGTCTGAGGTCAGCCTCCACGTCCACCCGAGTATGGACGTGGAGCAGGTTCGTGGACGTGGTGCAGCCCTGCAGGGCGTCCACACAACTGCGGGGCGTCCACTGCTGCCCTGCAGGTACGACTTCAGCGACTTCAGTGGCTCAGTTCAAGGTCTGCGGCCATGGCATCAAGTGTGGCCCGGCGTAGTCGCCGGGCGGTGGTGGCGTATGCCTTGCGATCGAATCGTGCCACCCGTGCCGCCTCCTCCATGGCCACCTCCAATACCCTGACGGGCTCTACGGCCACGTCGAGGAACCCGACATCGACCGCTGCGCGCCCGTCACACAATGCTGCCAGTGCAGCGCAATGCTGTAGGTGTCGGCGACTGAGGCGATCAGCGGCCAACGCCACGGCCCACCCCGGCAACGCCATACCAATGGCTGACTCATTGAGACCGATCTTGATGTCGGCATCGGGCCCCACCCGATAGTCAGATGCCAGTATCAACAGCGCTCCTGCCGCCACGGCATGTCCGGTACAGGCCGCCACCACCGGCACTGATGACGCGTACACGTCATGCATCAACTGCCCGCCCGCTGCCACCAAGTCGGCCACCGCACTAGCGTCGCCACTGTTGATGACACTGAGGTCGAAGCCCGCCGAGAAGCGCCCGGGGCGGCCCGCAATCACCACCGCGCGTATGGTTTCATCACGATTGGCCTCCGCCACGATGGCACTGAGCTCAGAAATAAGCGTATGAGAAACGGCGTTGGCGCGACCATCGTCCATGGTCACGAGCAGTACACCGTCGGAGTGGCGTTCCTGGGTGATGACCGTTGGTGAGTTCATCCCCATAGTCAACTGCGCATCCGCACCACGGCCAAGTTCGAGCCAGCTCCAAGCACAGGCACTACGTTCACGCCATGACGTTGCATCGACCGCTTCCTGACTGGTTTGCCACCCCGCAACTGGGGATCTTCGTGCATTGGACCATGGCCACCGTGCCGGCGTTTGCACCGCTGACCGATGACCCGTTCACTTTGGCCGAGCAGCACGGCTGGGAGTATGCGATCACCAACACGCCGTATGTGGAGTGGTACGAGAATTCGCTGGGTTTACCCGGGTCGCCAGTGGCCCAGTACCACCAGCGACACTTCGGGTCTCAGCCTTACGAGGCGTTCGCCCCCACCTGGGTACAGGGCCAATCAGCATGGGACGCCAATGAATGGGCCCATACGTTCGCTGAAACGGGGGCCACCTATGTAGTGCTGGTCACCAAGCATCACGACGGGTTCTGCCTTTGGCCCACCGACACCCCCAACCCGTTCCTTCCCAATTGGCACACCGAACGCGACCTGGTGGGCGAGTTGGCGGTCGCCGTACGGGCCGCCGGTTTGCGCTTCGGTGCCTACTATTCGGGTGGATTGGATTGGACGTTTGTGGGGCCCCGTACAGGGCAACCGGTGCGTGACTTCCGGTCGATGCTCGCCGCCATCCC
>JAYVGK010000376.1:0-9958 GCA_043772215.1 Acidimicrobiales bacterium
CTCGCGCTCCTCCCGACCTCGATGGTCGCACCGCCACCATCGTCAGTAACCCTGCCACCAGCGTCACCATCACGCTCAGCAGTCCAACCGAGAATATAAGTGCACTGATTATCTTGCTGATGGCCACTGGCGCAAACGCCCACCCGATGAGTGCCCCCACCATGGCTCCGGCTAGCAACGGAATCAACGCCGCCAGCCAAATCGACATGGTGGTGACTGCAGCCGAACCTGAACCGCTGAGGCCAGCATTTCGCAACGAGGCTGACTGGCGGCGACGGCTGGCCACGGAGAAGGCGACAGCAACTGCCGCCAGCGATATACCGGTGAGCACAGCCAACCACGACGCTCGGCGGAGATTGTTCGCCACCCGATGTACCCGGGCCGCCTCGGCGCGATACAGCATGGTCTTCACTGGCTGGACCACCACTCGATCGAGTCCCGAGGCCACCGGTTCGTCACCGAACACCAACTCCGTGCCACCCTGGTCATTGGTGGTGGCTAATGATTGGCGAATGCCCTCGGTGAGGCGAACGCTGAGGGCCCGTGCATCAACTACGCCGCCAGCGTTCGACAACGCGAATCCCATAGTGATTGGTGCTTTCCAGCCTGCTGCCACCAACCGATTCAACGTGCCTGGCCCCACGATGATGTTGGGCACAGTGTCTCCTGCGGGTGTGGCCAAACCAGCAATGCCAACACGCTCGATGACACCGTCGATGATGAACCCGAATGGGGCAGGAAGCGCTGATCCCGTACGCAACTTCAGCGTTGAGGCCAAGTCACGGGTGATCAGTGCGTGGCCGGGACCGACAGTTATCCCGCTGAAGCCCGTGTCAGCGGGGACCCCTCCAAAGTGAGACGCTCGTTCGGTATCGAGCTCCAGCAGTTGTACGGCCACGGCGTCGGTGGCGGGCCGGGCCAATGCCGCCGACGTGCGCCCGATGGTGAGTGGGTCGGCATCAATGAGCAGGCGTAATTCTGGTTGTGACAGGGCTTGCATCAGCGCATTGCCTGCGGCGGTGAGCAACACCGAGGGAGGAACTTCTACCAACTCATCGATGGGGCCGAGTTGGGCCCGCACACGACTGTCAGCCCCCGATGCTCCCACCGAACCAAACGCCAGCCCGAGTGCGACGATCGCCGCACCGACACCCATGGCTACATCTGCGGCAGTCGGTGCGCCACTACTGCGCCGGACGAAGCGGATGGCAAAGCGGAGGAGGTGCGGCCGCAGCAATGCCACGGCCATGAAGGGCACCGCCGAGCCAACCAGCAGCATCATTCCTGCGCTCCAACCGCCCCGGCTCACGAGCCCAAGAAACACCAGCAACACGGCCAGGTCGCCCACCAGGAGAATCAGCAGGCTGTTGAGAAAAGAGACAGCCTCGGTCCTTTCGGACGTGGCAGGCATGCTCATGAAGCGGGCGAGTGAAGGCGGCCTTGGTGCAAGGTCAACACTTGCCCCGAAACGGCAATGATTCGGCTGTCCCTGGTGGCTACGAGAATGGCGGACTGGCGGTGCTGCAATTCGGTGAGGCACGCAATGAGGTGCGCTGTTTGCTCGTCGTCGAGATGCGCCGTGGGCTGATCGAGCACCACCACCAGCGGGTCGCCCACCAATGCCCGAGCCAACACAACACACTGGCGGCTGCTGGTGGACAGGTGCACGGGGCGGAACTCGGCGTGCCCGGCGAGGTTGAAACAGCCAAGCATGGCGATGGCGGTTGCCCGTGCCTCGGAGCGCGACCAACCGGCACACAGCAGCGGCACCTCCACATTCTCAGCAGCCGTGAAGTACTCCACCAGATCGTTCTCCTGACCGGCGAAACCGACGGATGCACAGCGATGGCGAGCCCGTACGGCGTCACTTTCATCACGCCACGGTTGTTCGTCGAGCACCACCTCGCCCCCGTCCACGTCGTCGATTCCCACCAGGCAGTTCAGCAGCGTGGAGGTGCCGCATCCGGCACTCCCGGTGACCACCACGAACTCGCCCGCGCCGATCTGGAGGTCGACGCCATAGAGGATCGTGACCGGTCCGTCAGGGTTACGCATCCGCTTCACCACGCCAGTCGCAGCCAGTCGCATGATGTCCGACCTGAGGACCGGCGCAACATGTTCCACCGGTGCCGCAGGCGTTGATGGCTCGTCTCCCCACCAGCGCTGCTCCAATTCAGGATCAGCCGGCATCACTGGGGGGTCATGCGCCAGCAGTTGGCCGTGGCCGGTATCCGACACGGCGCGGGTCACGGGCCAGGGTTCCGGCTCCAGCTCCGGTTCCGGCTCTTCGACATCGATGATCGGCGGGATCTCCGGCCAGGGCTCAAAATCGGACTGGAGTTCGCTCACCAGCACACCGGCGGCCGTCAGCAGTTCGTCGTCAGCATCAAGGACGGTATGGCCAATCGCCAGGGCCTGAGCCCGTGACAGCGCCAAAAGCGTTGGTGTGCCGTCCACCAGCACCAACACCACGTGGTCGTCGGGCAGTCCAGCAACGTCTGAATTCGGGGCGCTGGCGTCCACCGCATCCGGGTCCACGATGCCCGACCGCCCCAGCCGGAGCCTGGCCGCAGGCGTGGGACGGGGCCACTGCCGCACCGACGGGTCGTCGCGCCAGCTCACGTCATCATCCAACCCTTCCTTGTCAGAGGGCGCGATCCAGTTAGGCCCGAGCATGGCCAGAGCATCGGCGCATGAATGCATCTCCTTGAACGACCCGCGAGCTGTGACGACTTCATCGCCACTGAATCAGCCCTCACCCCAGGGTTGGGGCAGGGATCACCACCGGAACAGCCCGGGGGGCGGCGGCGTCGATGAGGGATGCCACCGTGGGGAAGCGACCGATGGCTTCCAGGCTTTTGATGGTGGGGGTAATGAGGTTGATGGCACCGTCTTGAAAGCGTTGCAGGGCATCGGCGGCGGTGAGCCAGAGGCTGGCGATGGTCTCGCGTTCGTCGTGGAGCGGTTCTTGTCCAGGGGGCGCAGCACAGAGGAAGAATCTGGTGTCGAAGCGTCGAGGAGAACCTATTGGGGTCACCCAATGACTCCACGAGAAGATCCGATCGAGGGGGAGATGAAGTTGTTCCTCCCTGAGTACGTCGGCAAACAGCCGTCGTCCCGAATGCACGTCAGCGCGATGAGCGACGAATCGCTGCGCCACCTCGGGTTGGCTGAGATCAACCAGATGCCCCTCATCGCCGTTGGCCACCAGCAGCCCCGCCTCCTCGAAGGACTCGCGCACCGCCGCCACCCAAAAGGCCAGCCCACCGGAGGAAATCCTCAGTAGACGGCTCAGGGACGCGTCATCCCCACCGCGGCAATGCTGTGCCATGTCGTTGCTGGCGTCGTGCGGGTCCACCGCCCCGCCGGGAAACACATAGGCACCGCCCACGAACGACGCTGTCAAACTGCGCCGCAGCATGGCCACCTCCACCCCGGTGGAGCCATCACGTACCATCATCACCGTAGCGGCGGGCCGGACCGGTACCTGATACGGATCAAATTCGGCTGAACCCCGATCATCAGCAAGTGCCACAGGCCGATGGTAGTTGGGTACTACCGTTTGCCACATGTCTGACGCCCCCACCGGCATCACGGGGCCATTCGGAGCCGCACCATCAGCGGCCACGGGTGCCCGCCCCGAGCGGTCGATACGTCCAGATGGCCCGGAGACCAACGCGGAATTGATGGGTGATTGGGACGCCGTGGTGCGAGGTTCTGGCACTCCTCTCAGTCGCAGTGTTCCCGCCAAAGCGACGAATAGACAAGCTGCTCCGCCTTCGTCCACTGCCCCTACTGCGCCGAAACTGACGCGCCGTCAGGGCAAGGCCGCCCGCAAGACCACGACCCAAGCAGCGGCCACACCGCCCACCGCCGTTCGTCCGGGGACGGGTCCGGGCAAAAAACCATTGAGTAAGCGCGCTCAACGCCGACTGCGCAAGCGATTGCGGCCCCCGTTTTGGCGGGGCAGGGTGATTCCCAAAACGGTGCTGGGCATCTCGTTCACTATGCTGATCGCCGGGTTGGCCATGGCATCAAGCGGCGCCGCGCTGTTCATGAACTACCGGTACCGACAAGACCAGTCCGACGCTCTGGTCCGTAACTTCGATGCCCGCACCCGCCAGGCCACCCGTGCGGTTCAGGCCGAGGGCACCAATGCCAGGGCCCAGGTGCAGCAGGAATTGGAACCGCTACGCAAGCTGGCGGCCACCGCCGAAACACTGTCCGTGGTGCTCAACAAAGCGCAACCGTCCACGTTCAGTGTCACCACGTTTGATGTCAACGGCGCCCCGGTGGTGGGTACCGCCTTCGTGGTGGCCAGCGACGATCAAAAATCATTCCTTCTCACTTCCTACGCCGTGGTCCGAGCGGCAGCCACCCGGCCGGGCCCGGCAGTGACGGTGCGCAAGGGCGCCACAGAGATGGATGCCAAGCTGTGGACGTGGCAGGAAGACCGAGACATGGCGCTACTCATTGTGAACACGGGCAACCTTCCCCGTCTCGACTGGGCGGCCCCCGATGCGGCCCGATTGGGTGACCAGGTGTTTGCCATGTCCGGACTGGGCTCGGCCAATGCGTCCATCACCCAAGGGTTCATTGCCGATGTGTCGTCCACCGGACTGCAGCACAGTGCCCCCCTCGGTACTGCATTCCAGGGTGGGCCCTTGCTCACCGCCCAGGGCCGAGTGGTGGCCATGGCGTCACGCAGCTACGCGCCGTTGGGGTTTGTGTCCGACGGTGTCTATTTTGCCCCCCCGGTACAGGCGGCCTGCGAAAAGGTGTTGAAGTGCCCCAATGGCCAAGTGACCTCCGCCGGCGACCAACGCTGACCCCCACAACCCCCACAACCCCCCACAAGAGTGGGTCAGAGCCACATTCTTGTCTGGGAAGATCCCCAAATAGCCGGTGTTCCGCTCCAAGAACCACGATGTAACCCAGTCTTGTAGCGGTTGATACCGGGGCAGGTGAGCTCAGGAGGGTTGGGCCACGGGGACCGGAAGCGGCACCGGCACCACCGTCACCGCCGGAACCTGGGTCACCACGGGCGATTGAACAGGGACGGGGATGGCCGGGGTCCCAGCCTCCTCCTGTCCGGTGGGGGCAGCCACTGGAGGAGGGCCCACCGTTTCCACGAACGATTCCGATCCCACCATGAGAGCAGTGCGGCCCGCACCCTTGTCGAGCCCACCCCGAGCCTTGCGGCGCAGCAACTCTTTGCTGTCCAACGGTTGGCGGCGCACCAACGCCCCTGGCGGGTCGAATTCCTGCACTGGCTGATCGGCCAAGGCCACCGACATGTAGTCATGCCAGGTGAGCGCAGGCAACGTCCCTCCCGCCACATTGCCCACCCCTTTGATGTTGTGTAGCGGTCGCGGGGAATCGCGGTAGCCGATCCACACTGCAGTGGACAACGACGGGGTGTAACCCACGAACCATGCATTGCCGTAGCCCTGGCTGGTACCGGTCTTGCCTGCCACTGGCCGGTCACCCAACGCGGCGCGGACTCCCGTGCCACCGGACACCACGGCGCGCAAAACGTCAGTGACATTGTCGGCCACTGCCACACTGATCACCTGCGATGCAATGCGTGCGGAGTTGTCCTCCAACACGTCCCCATTGGCGTCAGTGATGCGGATCACCGGCGTGGACGGCTGGCGTGCCCCATGGTTGGCAAACACGGCATAGGCCGACGCCATCTCCAGCGGCGACACGTCGATGCCACCCAGCGAGTAGCTGGCACCGTGAACCTTGGGGTCATACCAAGCCGACGTAATGCCCAGCTTCTGGGCCATCGACGCCACGTTCTTGATCCCAACATCGATCCCTAAGCGCGCATACACAGTGTTCACCGACTTGATGGTGGCGGTCCGCAAGTCCACCGCACCGTAGGCAGCGCCTTCATAGTTGCCAATGGGAGAACAGCGCCCCGTGCACCCCGGTGGCCGATATGGAGAGCCGTCGTACACCGTGGTGGGCAGAATGCCTTCGTTGAACGCCGCCGCCAACACAATGGGCTTGATCGACGAGCCCGGGGACCGCCCCGAACCACCACCATCGATATTGCTGGGACCGGCACACGCAGGAGCCAGCGCAGGCTTGTGGCCCAACCGTTTGGTGAGCACATCGAGATCCGGACAGTTCCCCAACGCCAGATTCACCTGACCACCGGGCGCATCGAAGTCACGCCCACCCACCAGCGCGCGTACGAATCCTGTAGTTGGTTCCACGGACACAATGGAAGTGGCCAACTCTTTGTTGGTCCCCTTCAGCAGTTTGGCGGCCGATGCTTCGGCCTGGGCCTGCAACGTGGGATCGATGGTGGTCTCCACCTGTAGGCCACCACGGAACAACCGCTCCTCGCCGTACCGGGCGATGATGTAGCGCCGCACGTAGTCCACAAAGTATGGGTCTGTAGTATCTGTCTTGGGCCGGGAATACACGATGGTCACGGGCTTACCCAGGGGTGGCTCGGTGCCATCTGCTCGATCCACCCACAACTCCTGGGCCAAGGCTTGGGTGAGTTGCTGATCACTGATGTAACCCTCGGTGAACATGCGCCGCAGGGTGGCCTTGCGCTTCACCTCCGCCGAACTGGTGTGATCGCGTGGCTCGTAGACCGACGGCGCAGGGATGATGCCGGCGATGGTGGCGGCTTCGGACAGCGACAGCTGACGCACCGGTTTACGGAAGTACGTCTGCGCCGCCGCCCCCACTCCGTAAGCCCCTTGCCCGAGGAAGATACTGGTGAGGTACTCATACAGAATTTCGTCTTTGGTATGGGTACGGTCCAATCGATTGGCCACAATGGCCTGACGCAATTTGCCTGCCGCCTTCTCCACGGCCGACTTGGAACTACTGCGTAGATCATCGGCTTGGGCACCGGAGTACAGCTGTTTCACCAACTGCATGGTGATGGTGGAGGCACCCTGCTGGCCGGTCTTGCCGTCGTAGTCGGCCTTCACCGCCCGGGCGATGCCCTTGAGATCCACGCCCTTGTGTTTGAAGAAGCGACGGTCTTCGGCGCTGATCACCGCTTGCTTCAAGACATCGGGGATGTCGTCGACGCTCACCGGAATGTTGGAATCGAAATCCTTGAACACGGCGATCTGATTGCCCAACGAGTCGTAGACGTAACTGGGTTGGATCGACGGCAGGGTGCGTCGCGTCGGCACGGTGACCGGTACGGGGGTGAACAGCACAATGGCAACCACCGTGAGGGCCATGGACGCTGGCAACACCGTGACGGCCAGCAACAGCACCGTGACGGTCTTGAAGAACGCCCGTACGATGCGCCACAACGTCCGTACCACGACCACTAGCTTCGCAGACGTGCGCCCCCCCTCCGTCGATGCTCTTGCCCGGCACCTGGCACTACTCCCCGAGCTGGCTGCGCTCCCCCAGCCGTTACTGGTGGACGCAGCGCGAACCGCAGTGGCCGGGGCGGTGGCGGCCGGTGACCCTGGTTCTGCTTTTGCACGCGGCGTTGTGGCTGGCAGCCAGGCAGGACGGCGCCTGCTGCAACCGGTGATCAACGGCACCGGCACCTTGCTGCATACCAACCTCGGACGCGCCCCGCAGTCACGCATCCCCCGTCCCACCCAGGCGGCTGCCGGCTCCGATCTTGCCGCGGTGCGGTACTTATCGTTGGAAATAGACCTGGAGTCCGGGGAGCGAGGATCACGTCGAACTCACGCCGGGGCCTTGTTGGCCCGGATGTGTGGCGCCGAGTCGGCGCTGGTGGTCAACAACTGCGCCGCCGCCGTGATGTTGGTATTGGCCGCACTCGCCCAGGGGGCCAGTGTGGCGGTGAGCCGGGGAGAACTGGTGGAGATAGGCGGGGGGTTTCGAATTCCTGATGTGATGGAGCAGTCCGGAGCCCGGTTGGTCGAGGTGGGCACCACCAACCGCACCCGTCTGGCGGATTACCGACGTGCGGTGGATCAGCACCCCGATCTGGCAATGCTGTTCAAGGTCCATCAGTCCAACTACCGCATCACCGGGTTCGTGGAGGAAACGTCGATCACCGAACTGGCCACACTGGGTGTTCCTGTGGTGGCCGATATCGGCTCCGGCTTGGTGGACTCGCGCCTGCCGTGGCTGGCTGACGCCTCCGGTACGGTGCCAGTGCTGACGTGGCTGGACGGGGAGCCGGGAGCCCGCCAAACCCTTGCTTTGGGGGCCGATCTGGTGATGTTCTCGGGCGACAAGCTGCTTGGCGGTCCTCAGGCCGGCATCATCGTGGGCCGCGCCGATCTGGTGGATGCGTGCGCTCGCCATCCCCTGGCTCGGGCGCTGCGCCCCGGCGGTTTGGTGCTGGGAGAACTACAGCGCATCTGTATCGCCATGCTGGAACGGCGGGGTCGAGACATCGCCTTCTGGCAGATGGCCACCCTCACTCCTGAGGTGCTCATGCAGCGCGCCGTGGCCTTGGCGGCCACCATGAGCGACCCTCGGGTACAGGCTGTGGACACGTTGGCCGTCACCGGCGGTGGCACTCTGCCGGGCATCACCATAGCGTCGGCCGGCATCATCATAAGTGCACCGATTGTAAGCGCGCTGCGTAGTGGCACTCCACCGCTGATGGCTCGGATGGACAAGGGGTCTACGGTCGTTGACCTTCGTACCGTTGACCCGGCCGACGATGCCGTGGTGGCGCAACGGGTGATGGCGGCATTGGCGGCATTGGCCTGATGCATGTCGTTGCCACGGCCGGGCACGTTGATCACGGCAAGTCCACGCTCATTCTCACGCTCACCGGTACCGATCCCGATCGGTGGGCAGAGGAGAAGCAGCGAGGGCTCACCATCGATCTCGGCTTCGCCCACACCACGCTGGCCTCAGGTGCCGACATCAGCTTCGTGGACGTCCCCGGTCATGTTCGCTTTCTCAAGAACATGCTGGCCGGGGTGGGGGCAGTGGACGCCTGCCTGTTTGTGGTGGCGGCCACCGAAGGCTGGAAACCGCAGACCGAGGAGCATCTGCGCATCTTGGATCTGCTCGGCATCCGGCACGGCGTGGTGGCACTCACCAAGGCAGCGTTGGTGGACAACGACCTGCTCGAACTGGCCATGCTCGACGTGGCCGAACACGTGGAGGGCACGTTTCTGGAACGCGCCGAGGTGGTGCCCGTGGATGCCCCCACAGGCTTGGGAGTGGACGAGTTGCAGGCGGCCCTGGGCCGAATGTTGGCAGTGACACCCGTGGCTGAAGACCGGGGCCGACCACGATTGTGGATCGACCGGGTGTTTGCCGCCAAGGGTTCGGGCACGGTGGTCACCGGCACCCTTACCGGCGGGGCGCTGCATCAGGATGACGAATTGGCGGTGATCAGCGCCGCCGGGGTCCGTGACGTGCGAGTGCGTACGTTGCAGACCCACGGTCAGCGGGTCGCCGCCGTTGCCCCCGGACATCGTGTGGCGGTGAACCTGGCCGGGGTGGACCACGGTGATGTCGAGCGCGGCGACGCATTGGTACGTAAGGCACAGTGGCATCGCACCAAACGCTTTGATGCCCGTCTCGATGTGCTCGCCTCGCTCGATCATCACGTGTCGCGTCGAGGGGCGTTCGCGGTGGCGTTGGGGTCGGGAGAATCGTCGGCCAAAGTGCGCATCTTGGGAGACTCTGCGCTCGAACCAGGTACCCACGGACTGGTGCGTATCCATCTCCCGGTCACACTGCCACTAGCCCCCGGGGACCGTTTCATCCTGCGCGACCATGGGCGTGAAGAGACGGTGGGGGGCGGGGAAATTCTTGATGTGGATCCCCGGCTGCCCGCCTCGAAGGCCCGCCCGGACCGGTCTGTGGCCCGAGTGGTGGCGGAGCGTAGTTGGGTGGATGCTGCGGAGTTGGAGCGCCTCACCGGACAGGCCTGGACGGGGCCGGTGCTGGCTGGTTCGTGGGTGGTGGATCCGGGTGCTTTGACCACCGAACGAAACCAACTGCGGGCACGGGTGGCCGA
>JAYVGK010000377.1:0-6684 GCA_043772215.1 Acidimicrobiales bacterium
CAACCATGTTGGCATCCCACCAGTTGCGATCACCCAACAACTGCAGGCTGGCATCCAGCAAACAATCCGTGCATCGGGTGAAGGTGCGCTCCAGCGGCAGCGGGGCCGCCGCCGATTACACCTCGGCGGATCGAGATACCCTCCAGGCCAACCAGAACAAGGGGAACTGAAGCGGAAGGCGCAGCCACGCCACCGCCGCCGAGTCCAGGGGCGGATGCAGGCCCTTCATGCCGCCATCCAGCGCCGCTTGGATATTGGCCGGATAGACACCGACGAAGGTGGCCAAGGCCAGAAAACCACCGATGCGCCGAGTGGGTCGATACGAGATGAGCGCGGCTGTGCCCAATTCGGCCACGCCGCTGACGTAGGTGGTGGTGCGCGCTGCGCCGGGCATCCAGGAAGGAACAATGGGGTCGAAGTTGCCCGGGGCCAAGAGGTGGGCGGCCCCGGCGCCGGCGAGGATGGCCACGAGCACGGTGGTGGCGGTGGGTTTCCAGGCCGGAGATCGCATCACCGCAACCTAGTGTCGGGGGCCAACCTCGTCAGGCGGCTGAACGCAGGGACGGCGCGTGGATCTCGAACACCGGGTATCCAGGTGCAATACGACGGATGTCGTCGTCTGATGCCTTGGCGTCTATGCCCTCGAAGAACACCCCCACTTCGGCCTTCCATTCATGGAGATATGCGCGCAGAATATCGGTTTTGTCGTCGTGCTTGGTAATTTCCTCGGCACTGAACGCCTCGCGACGGCGTCCGATCTGCAATTCGCCGACACCGGCGGCTCGCAAGTTGCGTGACCATTGAGTGTTGCCTCGAGGAGACACGAGGTACCGATGGCCATCGAGAATGAGTGGATTCACTGGGACACTGTGCAGTTCGCCCGTCTTGCGTCCTTTGACGAACAGCACACGGCTGCCTCGCATGCTCACACCAAACTTGGCGAGACGACGGATGACGCGATTGAAGATGTTGCGAGTGATCCAGCCGGGCTGGAGGTAGCGCATTTCGTTGGTCACGGTGGGCTCCTGTACTTGACGGTGATTGGAGAGCAGTGCTCTCGTCTATGAGCATGACCGGGGTGGTTCAGGAAGTCAAGAGCAGTGCTCTCTCAAGGGATAAGCATCTGACACAATGCAGGCATGACAACCCTCCCCACCGCCTTTCTACCCCGTACCGCTCGGGAGCGGGCTCGCTTGGAGGTACTGGCTGAACTGAAGTCGATAGGCAGGCGTCACCTAGTCGAATCGGGTTCTGGGGCGTTGTCTCTACGAGCGGTGGCGCGTGAGGCGGGCATGGTGTCTTCAGCCATTTACCGTTACTTCCCCAGTCGCGATGAGTTGCTGACTGCGCTGATTGTGGATGCCTACAACGCGTTGGGTGCCGAGGTGGAGCGCGCTGACTCGGGGCGCAGGCGAAACGATATTGCCGGTCGTTGGATGGTGCTGTGCCGTGCGGTGCGAGGATGGGCCATCGCCAACTCTCACGAGTACGCATTGATCTTCGGCAGTCCGGTGCCCGGATATCACGCACCCCAAGACACCGTGGACCCCGCATCGAGAACCACCCTGACGCTGGTGAGATTGCTCCAAGACGGAATCGAGTGTGGGGCAATCACCAACACCGCAGTCATCAGAACCGGAGGCGTGGTTCCGGGACCGGTGCGTAGAGATCTGATCGTTCTCAACTCGATCTCGGGCATCGACATCCCACCCGCACTGATATTGCGCGGGTTGGCGGCCTGGACGCAACTTTTTGGCCATGTGAGCTTCGAGCTGTTCGGTCAATTCACGAACCTGATCCACGATCGGGATGCCTTCTTCGAGGTGCAGATGAAGCTCTCAGGACAGGGAGTCATCAACGGGTAGGCTGTCTCAAATAATAGAATATATGTCTTGCATTGTGAGACTAATCGAAAAAGGGTCCACCTGATGGCAGAAGATAGATACACACACGGGCACGCCGATGCAGTACTTCGTTCCCATCGTTGGCGTACCGCGCAGAACTCGGCGGCGTACCTGCTCGGCTATCTGACGCCGGGCATGACAATGTTGGACGTGGGATGCGGACCGGGGACATTGACGGTGGATCTGGCCCGCCGTGTGGCACCAGCTGCCGTGCTGGGTGTGGACGTCTCTGAAACGGTGGTGGCCGAAGCGGTTTCCTACGGCGCCGGTGTGGCTGATGCGACGGCCGTGTCGGTGTCGTTTGCGGCGGCTGACTTTCGCCTTCTCGCGTCAGCGCCAGATACTGACCGTGGGCAGTTCCAAGTGGTGCATGCCCACCAAGTGCTGCAACATCTGCGCGAGCCAGTGGCGGCGCTGGCGGCCATGAAATCGTTGGTTCAACCGGGTGGGTTGGTGGCAGCCCGAGACGCTGACTATGCGGGCATGATGTGGTCCGGTGGTGATGAGCGCATGGAGCGCTGGCGAGCGCTCTATTTGGCCGTGACCCAACACAACGGGGCCGAGGCCTGTGCTGGCAGACATCTGCTGCGATGGGCGAGGGAAGCGGGGCTAATCAACGTCGAGTACACCACGTCCACTTGGACGTTTTGCTCTCCCGGCGACCGAGAGTGGTGGGCGTCGCTGTGGGCCGAACGGGTGACCTCTTCGGGCCTGGCCACGCAAGCCGTGGAATGCGGATTGGCCAACACAGCTGACCTGGAAGACATGGCTGAAGGGTGGCGAGCATGGGCCCTCGACCCGGATGCGGTGTTCATCGTTCCGCATGGCGAGATCGTGGCCTTTGTGGGCGTTTCAGCAGGTCAATGGTAAAACCCTTAGCGTAGCTAACGATATGAGCTACGCTCGGAGTTGATGTTCACATCGCTGCATGTTCGCAATTTTCGTTTGTTCTTCTGGGGACAGTTTGTATCGCAGATCGGCAACTGGCTCACCCTGGTGGCCCAGACGTTGCTGGTGTTGAAACTGACGGGCAGCGGAGTCAAATTGGGCCTGCTGTCGGCTGCGCAGTTCGGCCCGGTGCTGCTGTTCGGTGCCTTTGCCGGTTTGGTTGCGGACCGCTCGGACAAACGAAAGCTTCTTCTGCGGATCCAGGTGTTTGCCATGGCCCAGTCGTTCTGCCTGGCCGCATTGGCCGCCATGCCCAGCCCACCGGTGCTGGCCATCTACGTAGTGGCCATGGCCGGCGGATTCGCCACCGCATTCGACAATCCCGCTCGCCGCTCGTTCGTGGTGGAAATGGTGCCGGAGCGCAACATCACCAACGCGGTGAGCTTGAACACGGCGCTGATGACCGGTGCTCGTGTGGTGGGCCCGGCGCTGGCCGGCGTGCTGGTGACCATGTTCGGGTTCAGTTGGGCGTTTCTGCTCGACGGCCTGTCGTATTTTGCGGTGCTCTACGGATACTGGCGGATGGACCCCACCCAAAATCGTAAGGCGTTCAAAACCCCCAAGGGCAAGGGGCAGGTACGGGAAGGCATTCAGTATGCGCGCAGTCTCCCTGAGTTGTTTGTGCCGCTGATGATGATGGCCGTCATCGGCACTTTCTCGTTCAACTTCCAAACCGTGCTGCCGCTGTTTGCCATCCGGGACCTTGCGGGAAAAACCAATACGTTCACCCTGCTCATGTCGGTTCTTAGTATTGGCTCACTTACGGCGGCACTCGCCACGGCCCGTCGCAAGACCATAAGCGTACGTACCGTGTGTAGATCGGGGGTGGGGTTCGGGATAGCCATGGCTGTGCTGGCAGTAGTCCCCAATCAACCGGCGGCATTTGTGGTGGGCGGTTTCGTGGGGCTGTCGAGTGTGTGGTTCATGACGTCTTCCACGGCGATTGTGCAACTCCGTGCCGACCCCATGATGCGGGGGCGGGTGTTGTCGCTGCAGACGATGTTGCTGTTGGGAACTACCCCGATCGGTGGCCCCATCTTGGGGTACGTGTCGCAACACTTCGGGGCCCGGTACGGTTTGGGGATGGGTTCGGTGGCGGCGATGTTGGCTGGCGCATGGGGCCTCATGAACTTGCGCCGCCATGGACAGCTGGGTCTGTCGGCCACGGCCAAGCCCGCACCGGCCTGAACTCCCGGCCCCGTACAACCGGTGGGAATGCAAGGCGAGGGACTGGGCGGATCAGTGCGAGGGCAGCACCGATGAGGCTCGTTCCGCCACCACCTCACCGAAGTGCGAAGCCCGTTCGCCGACGGAGTCGCCGAGCGAGCCTGCAAGATGTAGGGCTCGCTCCAACATGGGGGTGGCAACGGTGGCCGCCCGGTCGCTGAGTGCGCTGACCCGATCCCCAAGATGGGCAGTGGGAGACGAATGTCCTCCCAATGAGGAGCCGATAGACGAGCCGAGTGAACCAATGGAGTCCGACGCCTTACCTGCCGCCTTCTTGGCCCGCCACTTCAGCGATGGAGCGCCATTGGTGTCGGTGGCTGCCAAGATGAGTCCGCCGAACATGGCGAGGTTCTTGAGGAACTGGGTACGTTGGGCCGCCTTGGCGGTGGGATCCGTCTCATCCCAGAACCGGTGGCCGGCCAGCGTGGTGGGTACCAGGGTGGCGGCCAACGCTGCGGAAGCCAGTCGGGGCATGCGGCCGAGTGCCAACAGTGATCCGGCCACCAGTTGTACCCCGCCATTGATACGCACCAGCTGGGCGGGGTCCTCTGGTAGTCCCAGGGAATTCAACTTTGCGCTGAGACCCCCGGTGACCTTCTCGGCTGTCTTGGCTTTGGATTCCGGGTGCTTCACGCAGTCCACACCTCCTGCGATGAACATGGGAGCGATGAGGGTGCGGGCGAGGCCATGGATCAGAGTCACGACAAACCGCTTACCCGCTTTGTGGATGAACTAACCCTTGCTTGTCGGGATGGGTCCCCGGGCCTACATTTCCTAGGGCATGGACACTCACCCCGACTCCCAACTCCCTGCTGCGGTGGCACTCAGCTACCTTGCCTCGTTTGGTACCGGCGACCCGGCGACGATTGCTTCCCATGTCGGTGAGGACTTCATCAACGACCATGCCAGCGCCCTTGGTTCTCCATGTCGTGGACGCCACGAATACCTGCGTCGACTACCCGCCTTTTTGGCCTCCATGCCCGGCCTGCACTACTCCGCCGACCAGCCCATCGTGGATGGACCTCGGGTGGCGGCGCCTTACACGCTGCATGCATCGGGGCTATCCAAGGATCAACTGCCAGTACCCATCACCATTCGCGGTGTGATGCTGTTGCGTATCGAACACGGTCTCATCACTGAGCGCCTTGATGTTTGGGACGCATTGACCTATTTGCGCCAAGTGGGTGAGGCGTGAGCGAATCGCCCGCAGAACTGTTGATCACCGGCATCGATCGTTTGGTGACGATGGACCCGGCCCGCACCGTGCTCACCGGCGCTGCGGTGGCGATGCGAGCGGGCCGCATCGTGGACGTGGGACCCGAAGCCGTGGTGGCATCAGCTCACCCCGGAGCGGAACGCCTCGACGCCCTGGGCGGCTGGGTGACCCCAGGTTTCATCGATGCCCACCAGCACCTCACCGGCGACCGATTGGCCCGCGCTTCCATACCTGACGACTTGGCGCCGGGGGCCGCCATCTTCGCCTGGGCCGTGCCCCTCCATGGGGCCCATCGACCCGAAGATGATGAGTTGTCCGCCACGCTGGCCGCCCTCGAAGCAGTCTCCAACGGGGTCACATGCGTGATCGAAGCGGGCACCGTGGCCCATCCCGATTCGGTGGTGGCGGGAGTGACAGCAGTTGGTATTCGCGCTTCCATTGGTCGATGGGGATGGGATGTGGAGCAGGGGCCTTTCGCCGCACCCGCAGCCGAGGTGGTGGCAAGAGCCGGTGAACTCTTGGACCGTTATCCCCCCGACGGCGACGGGTTGGTGCAGGCATGGGTCACCTTGGTGGGTCACGACTTGATGTCCGACGCGTTGGTGATGGAGGCCACTGAATTGGCCCGCAGTAGGGGGGCGCACATCACCTATCACCTGTCTCCCACCGATTCCGACCCCACTTCCTACGTTCGCCGGACCGGTAAGCGCCCCGTGGTGCATCTCGATGCACTCGGCGTGTTGGGTCCGCATCTGTTGCTGGCCCATGCCTTGCATATTGACGAGGCAGAGCTGGAATTGTTGCTGGCGCGCGACGTGGCGGTGGCTTCGTGTCCGTGGGCGTATCTGCGTCTCGGTCAGGGAATGAGCAGGGTTGGTCGCCATCTGGACTTCGTGAATCGGGGTGGGCATCTGGCACTGGGTTGCGACAGCGAGAATGCAGGCGATCAAATAGATGTGTTGCGGGCCGCCGCGTTGTTTGCCGGGGTGGGGAAGGACTCCGCCATCGATCCAACGCTGCCGGGCGCCCATCTGGCGCTGGAACTGGCCACCATCAGAGGTGCACATGCCATTGGCCGGGCGCACGATCTGGGGTCCATCGAAGTTGGTAAGCGCGCTGATCTTGTGGTTTTCGATAGCGATCGGCCGGAGTGGCGGCCGGTCGGCGATGACGTGGCCCTACAGTTGGTGTGGGGCACCGACGGGCGATCGGTGCGTCATGTGGTGGTGGCGGGTGAGGTGGTGGTGCGCAACGGGGCGTCCACGCGCGTAGATGAACGGGAGTTGGGGGTCCGTGCCAACGTTGTCGGAGCAGAACTACGGCGGCGCGCCGGCGTGGAGGTCACGTCGGCCTGGCCGGTACGAGATGCCTGAGTGCCTGATCGTGACG
>JAYVGK010000378.1:0-5233 GCA_043772215.1 Acidimicrobiales bacterium
GCAGGTGTGGCGGCGGTTGCCTTCGGAACGGAGACGATTCCCAAAGTGGTGAAGGTGGTAGGGCCGGGATCGCCCGCAGTGGTATGCGCGCAGATTGAAGTTCAGCGCTACGGCTGTTCAACCATGATGCTGCTCGGACCGTCGGAGTCCCTGATCCTCGCTGATGGATCCGCCGACCCGGTACGCCTGGCTGCGGATCTACTCAACGAGGCTGAGCACGGAACGGATTCTTCGTCGGTGTTGGTGCTCACCGATGCCAGCCTGCTCAACTCCATCAGGGCCGAGTTGGAACGCCAGATTCTGGTGCTACCGGATCGGCGCAGGGAGGCGGCCGCCGCATCACTGGGACGCAACGGCGGTTGTGTGGTGGTGTCGAGTGAGCTCGAAGCGGCCGAGGTGGCCAACGCCTACGGACCAGAACATATGCAGATAGCCACTCGCGATCCGGAGGCAACCCTGGCTTTGATCCACACCGCAGGTGAGGTACTTCTGGGTCAGCACACCACGGTGAGCTCGGCCAACTTCATCATCGGCTGCCCTGCGTCGCTACCCACCAGTGGCTTTGCCAGCGTGGCCAGTGGGATCACCGCCGAAGCGTTCCTCAAGCGCACTGCTGTCGCCACCGCCGATGAGGTAGCCATGCGCAGGATGGGTCCCAGTGTGTTGGCATTGGCCGATCATGAAGGCTTTCCGGCCCATGCCAATGCCATACGTATCCGCACCGGTGGTTGGCCCACCTCGCTCTGAGAATCGCCTACCTATTCTCCCGGAGCCTTGGGCTCTTTGGGAAGCCCCAGCACCCGTTCGCCCACGATGTTGCGTTGAATTTCGGCCGTGCCACCCCAGATGGTTTCGGACCTCGAAAAGAAGAACGCCGAGACCATGGGACTGGTGCTGTAACCGGGTCGGCCTCCGATACGGGCCACCCCGGGCCAAGTGCCCTTACGGGGGCCCACATCGGTCAACATCGACCGTGCGCCAAAGATGTCGAGGGCCAGTTCCAGGGCATCACGATGCATCTCGGACCAGAACATCTTGTTGCTGGCCCCGATGGCCGCCATGGAAGGATCCTTCTTGCCGATGAGCGACGTGGACAGCGCCCGCATCCCATTGATCCGCAGGATCTGCCATTTGGTGAAGTACTGCATCAGCCGTTGACGAATCATCGGGTCGCGGATGGCCCCGTTTTCGTTGGCCGCATCCACCATGAGGTTGTATTCATCCTCGAAGCGCCGGTACCCAGTGGTGGCACTGCTGCCGCGCTCGTGGGCCAACGTGGTGTTGGTGACAGCCCAACCGTTGTTGACACCCCCCACCACGTTGTCCTTTGGGCAGCGGGCATTGTCGAAGAACACCTCGTTGAACTCGGCCGTACCATCGGGCTGGGTGATGGGCCGTACCTCCACGCCAGCCTGATGCATGGGCACCAACAGATACGAAATACCTTTGTGCTTGGCCGCGCCAGGATCGGTGCGGGCCAAGAGAAACACGTAGTCGGCATGCTGCGCCTGGGTGGTCCACACCTTCTGACCGTTGATGATCCATTCGTCGCCGTCGAGAACCGCTGAGCATTTCAGACTGGCCAAATCGGAGCCGGAGTTGGGCTCGCTGAAGCCCTGACACCAACGCATCTGCCCCTTCAAGATCTTGGGCAGGAACTCTTGCTTCTGCTCCTCCGTGCCCCACTGCAAGATGGTGGGACCAACCAGAGTGTCGCCGAAGAAGTCAGCGCGCAGCGGCGCTTTGAGGCGGGCGAACTCTTCGGCCAACACCACGTTCTGCAGCATGTCGAGTCCCTTGCCGCCATACTCTTTGGGCCATGCTGCGCAGATCCATCCGCCGCCGTACAGCTTGGCAGGCCAGTCGTTGTTGAACGCCTTGCGGGCCTCAGGCGTCATCTCGAATCCCTCGGACCCCCACCCGGCGGGAAGATTCTGCTCGAGCCAAGAGCGCACCTCGCTCCGGAAGACTTCGGCCTCGGGTGTGTAGGACAGCGTCATGGGCATTGCCCCAGAATACCGAGCAACCTCTCGGCTATGTCCAGTTCCGCCCAGCCGGGCCGATGCCGGTGTGGACCTCCAGCAGTGACGGAGGTGGTCAGGCAGCGGGTTGGTGGCGGGGGCACGAGTAGGAGGTACGACCGCCAACAGTCCTACGCAGCAGCAGGCGACCACACTTCGGACATCGACCGTCGCGAGCTCGAGCAGGCATGAGGTCTCCCAGATGAGACCCACCACGCGCCTGCAAATCGTCGATGGTGGACACCAGCGTGCTGGCCAGGCGCGTCACCTGGGCCGAGCTGAGTGACCTGGCAGCGCGTTGCGGATCCAGTCCCGCCCTCCACAGCACCTCATCGGCAATGAGGTTGCCTACGCCCGCGATGCGCGATTGATCCATCAGCCGCGCTTTGAGGGGCGCATCACTGGCGCGCAAGATGTCTCGAAGCTGCAGGTGGGTGATGGTGGCCGCATCGGGTCCGAGCACTTCGAGAGTTGGGTTCAACTCCACCCCTCCTAGGCGACGTGGATCGCTGATGGCCAGCGACCCACCGTCGGCGAAACGCACGGCGAAACGCACATACCCAGGGTTCGGACGGTGGCTGGAGTAGAAAAGTTCGTCGATGGCGCTGGTGTTGTCGACCACCAACCTTCCGGTCATCCCAAACCGCAACCCCAACGTGACGGCAGTGCCGTCACCACCACCAATGGCCAGCATCAGCAACTTGCCACGCCGTGACGCGCCCGTGAACGTATTTCCGATGAGGGCGTGGGCCAAATCCTCAGCTGTCGTTGCGTGCTTGAGAAACCACGAATCGTGGGCATCCACCGAATGCACCACGCGATGCAACGCCCGCTCGGCCACCTGGCGATAGATCTCCACCTCCACCAGTTCCGGCACGCCAACAGTGTGGCCGAACCTATGCACACACGGATCGGGCGAGCAGGTGCGGTACGGTCGGCCCATGAGTACCTCCACCCTGGAAGCACCGCCGAAGCTTCGTGCCGACAAGGCCCACTGGGCCCATTTGTGGGACGAGGTGATCACCGGCGGATTGTGCACGGGATGCGCTGGCTGCGTGGTGGCCTGCCCACACGATGTTCTGGGATACGACGACAAGCTCGGTGTGTACAAACCGTTCCATCTCGAAGCCGAAGACGGGCCCGGCGGTTGTGGCCACGGCGAGCGGGGTTGTACCAGTTGCACCAGAGCCTGCCCGCGCTTCCGGGCGTGGGAAACCGAAATCGACACCCACATGTTCAAGCGCCAACGCCAAGACGACGAGGTGGCCGGTATCTCCAAGGACATCATCTTGGCCCGGGCATCCGACAAGTACATCTTGGACAAAGGACAAGATGGTGGCTTGGTGTCGGCCATGCTCATATTCGCATTGGAGAAGGGGTACATCGACGGGGCACTCGTGAGTTATCTCGAAGGTGACGGCTCCACTTGGAAGGCCATTCCCGGAGTGGCTCGTACCAAGGAGGAGGTCATTGCTGCCGCTGGGAGTCGCTATACGTACTCGGCCAACACCATGGCCTATGCCGAGGCAATGGGATTGGGGTTGGAAAAATTGGCACTGGTGGGCATGAGTTGCATGTCATCGGTACCCTCGGTGATGACAGCGCGCAAAGCTGGTAAACCGGCGCGCAAGTTTGCCCTCAACATCGGACTGCTGTGTTCGAAAACTTTTGATGATGCCATTTTCGAAGAACTGTTCGAAGCCAAATATGGCCTCAAGAAGGCGGACATGGTGAAGATGAACATCAAGGGTGTATTTCAGATCTGGATGAAAGACGGCAGCTACCATGAAGTGAACCTGAAGGAATGCCACGCCTGGACTCGACAGGGTTGTCTCACCTGCCCTGACTTCGCCGCCGAGCATGCCGATATCTCCACCGGTGGCATCGGTGCGTTCACGGACTGGACACTCACCATCGTGCGTACCGACATTGGTCGCAAACTGATCATCGAAATGCTCGAAGCCGGGGTCATTGAAGCCCGGCCCGGTGACGACGACCCGGGTGCCATCGAGCTCATGCGCAAATTGTCGATAGTGAGTCGTCGGCGATGGCCCCAAAGTGTGAACTTCACCGAGCCACGTCTGGGGATCCCACCACCCAAACCAAAGGCTCCAACGCCTGATGTGCCGGCAACTATCGGCTGACGCCTTCCAACTACCGCATGATCAGTTGTCGGAGGGATTGCCGGGCACGGAACCAGTGGCCGGGATCCTGGTGAGCGACACCACCACGTGACGATCAGCCGACACGCCGGGGTTGCTCTCATCTGCGCCTGCCGTGTTGCGGATCCGCTCGAACACCACTGGGGTGGCAATGTCCACTTGGTTCGACAAATGGTTAACGGGCATTTGGGTGATCGGGTTCATTGCTGGCATGGCACCCAGCGGTTGTGCTTCCACCATCAAAAGCGCCCCAAGTGATGTCATGCCCACCAGCAAACCCAGGCCGGGCAGGGCTGCTCGGCCGACGATCGAGCGCACCCCCAAGCGAAGATCGTCGCGGTGGTGGCGCATCAGGTGCTCGAGGCGCAGGCGGCTCTGCGTGACGTTCTGTTGCAACGCCTCGGCCAGCACGTCGAGATCGTCGGCGCGGGGCACCAAAAACGTGCCCGGCCGTACCCGTCGAAGCGCGTACACAAGACAGAGATAACGAGTAAATACCTGCTCGTCGGTAGCATCAGGTAAAACACGCGTCACCAGTGCCCCTGCCACCAACCGTCCTTGCGTGCGATCGATCTCCAGCCGTACTCGAGACGGCGTGATCTCTTCGAGTGCGATCCCAAGTACGGCGAACAGGGCCTTGGTCTGCTCCTCCGTGGGCGCCAGACGCCCTGATTCGAGCAGACGAAGTTCCCGGGAGTTGATGAGACCATCAGTGGCCTTGCAGACATCCGCCGGGGTCAGACCCCATCCGGCACGCGCCTGGGCAGCCAACGGTCCGAGGCGCCCTGGTGGAATGAGTCCGAGATCGTGGGCCTCTGTGGTCACGTCACAAACTTCGGCCACTTTGCGTGACATCTTGAGCACCCGCATCGCACGGCATGGGTAGTTCGAGAGGCATGATAATTTTGTGAACGTTCATCCTTCCCGCCGAGGATGAACGCCCCGGGTTCGTGGCTTGCCCGCCCGGGATGGGTGCCTAGCACCGGCCGGGGAGATTTCCGCCGAGTCTCCCCGGCCACTGGCACCCCCTCAGGTTCGTACTTTCACGTA
>JAYVGK010000379.1:0-9610 GCA_043772215.1 Acidimicrobiales bacterium
GTTGCCAGTTCGTCCTTGAGTCGAAACCCTGCATGATCAGCACCTACTGCGATCCGAGTCATGGCGGCGACGTTACCCCGCCGAATGCTTCGCCAAACGGTGGGTACCGGACTCGGTGACGATGGCATCGAGGGCCACGTCGTGGGCCTCCACCGGGATGGCCTCACACAGTTGGCAGTCGAAGGCCAATGCCACCGCCAGTCTGGCTCGTCCTTCCAACAACCGGTCGTAGTGGCCGGCACCGTTGCCCAATCGGTTGCCGTGGCAATCGACTCCCACCACGGGCACCAGCACCACATCCCACGCCCCGAGAGGCACCGGTCGACGAATGGGTGCGGCTGGAACGCCACGGGCGCCGATCACGATGCCCGCCACTTCATGAGGAAGCAGTTTCACCGCCGTCATGGAGCCATCCGGCTCCATGAACGGCACAATCACCGACTTCCCCAATTTCATAAGCGTGCTGATTATATGCCTGGTGTCGACCTCGTCAGGTAACGACAGGTACACGTGGATGGCTTCGGCATCCACCACTTCGGGCAGTGACAACACCGCCGACGCAATGGCGGCCGACGCATCAGCGCCACGCAGCACCGGCATCGCTCGCCGTATGGTGCGCAACTCGGCACGCAGGGTGCGCTTGTCCACCGCTGTGGCTATGACCCGCTGAGGCTCATGCCGTCGATGGCCAAAGTGACCCCGGCCGAACCGCCCGGCAACCACTCCAGATCGCTTCCCACCGCCAATACCTCCATCAACATGCGCTGGATGGTGGAGGCAATGGTGAACTCACGGATGGGCTCGGCCACTACACCGTTGCGGATCACCAATCCCTCAGCCCCCACCGAGAAGTCTCCGGAGATGGTGTTGACCCCGGAATGGATACCGCTGATGGATTGGATGAGCACACCGTCTCCCACCGACTGGATCACGTCGCTGGCCGACATGGTGCCCGGTGTGACGGTGAGGGCACGACACCCCACCCCCGGGGTCCCCTTGAACCCTGCCCGTACCGCCGACCCGGTGGAGCGAGCATCGCCTCCTGCCCGACGGGCCGTGACACTGTTGTGGACAAACCCTTGCAGCACCCCGCCCTGGATCAAGGGAAGGCGCCGAGTGGCCAGACCCTCGGCATCGAGAGGCGCGGCCCCGTATGCCAACACATTGGTGGGCTCGTCAACAAGATCGAATGCCTCTACGGCCACCTGTTCGTTGAGCCGGTCGGCGAACAACGACCTACCCTTGAGCACCGACTCGGCGTTGAGTGTGCCGCCCAAGATGCTGAGCAGCGAACTGGTGACGAATGGATCGAGCACCACTGCGGTACGCCGCGACGCCGGCTTCACCGCGCCCAACAGACGCGTGGCGCGTTCCACGGCCATAGCTGCGGCCTTGGCAATGTCGAGTTCGTCAGGAGCGCGACCAACGGAGTAGCCGAACCCCGTTTGCGTGTCGTCGGTGTCACCGGCAATGGCGTATGCCACCACCGAACAGCCCGACCGACGATATGCGCGCATAATACCGGTGGTGGTGGCGATGGCCGCCTCCACCATGCCATCGCCATAACTGGCTGAACGCAGCGATCTGATACGGCTGTCACCGGCGCGCACCAAGCGCTCCAATTCCAACGCCATCTCCACTTTGGCGTCGGTGGACAACGAGTCCAGGCTGTCACGCCAGAGATCGAGCTCCTCGGGTTCCACGCCATCGGGAGTGGCCAGACCCAGATAAGGGTCCGGGGTGCCGAAGCTGGCATTGTCACGGGCTTCGTTGAGACATGCCCGCAGAGACGCCTCGTCCAACGAGCCGGTGTAGGCGAATCCCTGGCGGTTGCCGTCATCACCAGGCAAGACCACTCGGATACCCACGCCATCGGTTTCGGCGGTGGACAACGTTTCGATGCCACCCTGGTACACCTCCACATCGGCATCGCGCGTGTGGGCGGCGTAGGCCTCCACCTGCTCGTTGGAGTCGGCCCAACCAATGACCTTGCCCACCAGATCGAGAAGCTCGCTCATGGATCAGCCCGCCGTTCCACCGACGGTGATGCCCTGCACCCTCAGCGTGGGGTTACCGTCGCTGACCGGCACCCCCTGGCCATCCTTGCCGCAGGTGCCCACGCCGGTGGCGAAATCGTTGCCGATGGCATCGATGGCGGAGAGGATGTTGGGGCCGTTGCCGATGAGGTTGGCATCGCGTAGCGGCTCGGTGATGCGGCCGTTTTCGATGAGATACGCCTCCACCATGCCAAACACGAAATCGCCAGTGGCCGTGTTCACCTGGCCTCCACCCAACTTGGCGCAGTAGATGCCGTCCGGCGTACCACTCACAATTGCCTCTGGATCTTCCTGGCCGGCCAACAGGTAGGTGTTGGTCATACGCACCATGGGCAGGTGCTGGTAACTCTGGCGGCGGCCGTTGCCGGTTTGGGCATGGCCTTCCTTGCGGGCATGGCGCAGATCCCACATGTAGTCGGTGAGTACCCCGTCTTCGATGAGCACGTTGCGGCTCGTGGCGTGGCCTTCATCGTCGATGGCTGATGTGCCCCATTCCTCGCTGTACGAGCCGTCGTCCACCACGGTGACGCCCTTCGATGCCACCTGCTGACCTACCCGGTTGCGGAACACACTGGTGTCCTTGAGGACGAGATCGGCCTCCAGGCCGTGCCCGCAGGCTTCGTGGAACATGGTGCCGCCTGCACCCTTCTCCAACACCACCGTGACCGAGCCCGACGGTGCCGGGCGGGCATTGAGCTTGGTGAGCGCGCGCCGCGCCGCATTGGCGGCCAGGACCTCCACATCCACCCGCTCGAACAGTTCCCAGCCAATGGTCTTAGCGGCCACGTCGTAACCCATCTGCATCCCGGTGTCACCGAGGGCCACCGCTTGCACCATGAGCCGGGTCCGTAGCTGCTCGTCCTCGGCCCAGATACCGTCGGAGTTCGCCACCAGGATCCGGCGACGGCTGTCGCCGTAGCCCACCGTGACGGAGCGGATGGCGTTGCCGGCGGCCCGGGCGGCGGCATCGGCTCGTTGCAGCAGTTCCACCTTTTGTGACTTGGCCACGTCAATGGACGGAATCCGTACCTGATGGGGCCTGATGGCGTTGACCTGCGACAAGTTGATGGTGCGCACTCCTCCACCCCCCCTGCGCGCCGCCGCCGATGCCGCCTGAGCTGCCGCTATCAACCCGGCTTCGCTGATGTCGGCAGTGTGGGCGAAACCGGTGGTGTCACCGGCGATTACCCGGATACCGGCCCCGCGCTCGGAACCACTGGTGAGCTCTTCCACCCGACCGTCGTCGAACAACGCCGAAGAATTGGCCCGGTCCTCGGCAAACACTTCGGCAAAATCGCCACCGGTGCGCAGAGCGGAGCCCAGCACACGCTGGAGTACCTCGGTATCGATCAGCTGACTCATGGGGGTTCCTCTCGGGGCGGCGCACGGACCACGCGCTTATCTGTCGGTGCGAAGCTACCGGTGCCTGAGGACAATGCGGTGGCGTACGTGTCGTTAGTCTCCTGGGATGGATGTCCGGGGACGCGCTCGGCTGTCGGTGACAGCACCCGGAATTGATCCGGAAATCGACCCCCGAGCGCCTCATACTGCGGGGCGGCGCCTGCGATGGTGGCTGGAGATGATCTACATCGGCGCCTTTTACGCCGTTTACACCCTCATCCGAAACACGCAAGGGTCCGCTCGGGTGGGGGTCACCCACGCCTTTCACAACGCCCGCCGATTGATCCGGGTGGAGCGCCTGTCGGGAATCTTTCACGAAGAGAGCGTGCAGGAGGCATTTCTTCCGTACCGGCGCTTCATCACGTTCTGGAATGTCTATTACGGAACATTTCATTTCATGGTGACCTTCGTGGCGCTGGTGTGGTGCTACCGCACACTGCCCGCCCGGTATCCACGGATGCGCAATGCGCTGCTGGCCACCACTGGGCTGGCCCTGGTGGGATTTGCAGCCTTTCCGCTGATGCCTCCCCGGCTGTTGCCCCCCGGTTACGGGTTTATGGACACCTTGGCCCACTACGGCGGCTTGTGGTCCTTTGATTCAGGGGCCATTTCCAAGATCTCCAACCAGTACGCCGCTATGCCCAGCCTGCACTTCGGGTGGTCGGCATGGTGTGCTGTGACCCTGTGGCCGTGGGCTCACACCGCTCCTCGAAAGCTGTTGCTCTTGACCTACCCGCTGGCCACCACGTTTGCCATCGTGGTCACCGGCAACCACTACGTGTTGGATGCAGCCGGTGGCGCCGTGGTGTTGGCGCTGGGCTTCTCCATCGCCCTGTCGATCGCCCGCTTCGGCATTGTGGAGCGAGCCAAACAACTGGCGTTCCGGCCGGACGGATCAGCGAAAGGTTAGAAAATTGAGTAGCCGCCGTCGATGAGGTGGACCTCGCCGGTATGGAACCGGGTGGATGGTGAGGCGAGGTACACAGCAATTGGCCCAAAGTCGGCGGGCCTACCCCATCGCCGCACCGGCATGCGCGGCAGCACTGCATTGGCAAACTTGTCCCAGCCAAAGGTCTGTTCCGTCATCGGGGTTTCGATCCAGCCCGGCAGTAGGGCGTTGGCACTGATGCCGTGACGGGCAAACTCCACCGCACAGGCCTTCATCATGGAGATCACGCCGCCCTTGGTGGCGGCATAGTGCTGTCCCTTGGCTTGGCCTTGGATGGCCGCCAAGCTGGCGGTGACCACCAACGAGCCACCCTCACCCCGCTCCACCATGTGCCGGGCGGCAGCGCGCAATGTGTAGAACACCCCATCCAGGTTCACCCGCAGCACTCGGTGCCATTCATCGGCCGTCATCTCCAAAAAGCTCTTGGCCGCTCCGCCCACTCCGGAGTTGGCAAAGCACGCATCAACCTTGCCGAGAGCCTCCACGGTGGCGGCGAAGGCTGCTTCCACCTCCGCCTCCTCCCCCACGTCGCACTTGAACGTGGCCACCCGAACTCCGTATGGCGCCAGGTGTTCGACCGCAGCTGCGTTCTTGGTTTCGTTGGTGCCCCATATGGCGATGTCGGCACCGGCCTGGGCCAGGCCCTCGGCACATCCCAGTCCAATGCCGGAGTTGCCTCCCGTTATGAGGGCCACCCTCCCGGTGAGGTCGAACGGATTGGTGGTGGCAGGCACTGGCGGGGGACTCATACGAGGCTTGTCGGTCACGGACGTGGACCCTATCGAGGTGGCGGCCAACGTTGCAGGGTCACCGTCCCCGCCAGTTCGGCCGCTTCGGAACATTCCCAATCAGCAACCGGTCCGATGACCACCGGCCCTCCGGGGCCATCACCAGCTGACACAGCGCCACCAGGGCCACGTCGTAATTCACCCGCCATCCCGCATAATCGGCCCACGCCTGATCTACGTCAGCCACCACCGGAACCTCCGCCGCCCGGAGCCGCTCGAACATGTCGTCGAATTCGGCCCGGGTGACGCTTATGGGATCGGTCGGCTGCGGGTCATGATCCACCGCGAACTTGAAGTATTCGGTCAACCGGCGCAACGCCAGGAACCCACTGCGAAGGCACAGTGAGGCGCGTGCCGACCGGCCGATGTCCACGCACGACAGATAAATCGCAGCAGTGTCGAGTACACAGCCGGCGGCGGTGATCCAAGAACGATTGGCGCGTGGTGAGCGGAAGTACACGAGTGCAGGCACGGAGGAATGGCTCTCCTCCACGTCCACGAACCATTCCTCCCATCGGGCAAACAGGTCACCGTCCATTTGGTCCAACCCGGAGATTCGCTGGTACCGAATCAATACTTCCGATGGGGTGGGTGGCACTCCGGCACGCGAATCGAGCATGCCCACCAACTGTTCGCGCCGTTGATATGCCCCATAGATCGACGGTAGGTACGAAATCAGTAGCGCAGTGAGAGTGAGTCCCAATGCTGCCTGAAAGAATGTAAGCGCCGCCAAGGGGATGGGCCGGTGAAACACCACGCCAAGGGTGAACATCGACGAACCCGAAGTGAGGAAGGCGTCACGCAAGCTGTCACCGGTGACCGCCCAATAGATCCCCGTGAAACCGAGGGTCACAAACGAGGTCCACAAGATCGGCAGTAGCACCAGGGTGAGCGGCGCGTACAACGTCATCACGCGGTCTCGTTCGGCGAACGGCCTAGATGATCGGGCCAGAACCCCGAACAGCCGCCGCATGATGAGAAACCACAGACGGCTGATCCGCTGTGACTCGGCCCTCGGCACCACCACCGTCTTGACCGCCGACACCACGGTGGCTGCTGCAATGGTTGCTCCGAGGACGGCCGCCACCACCTTGGCCAAGCTGAGCATCACATCCCCCGGGTCAGCCGCCAGGAGAGGAGTCCGAGTGCGACGCAGGAGTCTCGAGGACGCCGAGCAGGGAAGCGGACCGGACGAGCGCAGGCCCATGTGAGCGTCAACACGTTCGGATCATGTCACGCCGCTCGTAAGCTGTGGCGAAGTGAGTGTGTCCGCAGCAGAAGTCTCCAGCATCCGCAGTCGACGACTGCCGGCCAGTGATCTGGGAATGGGCGTGGCTGGCATCTTGGCCGCGGTCGTGTTGCTGTCGCTGGGCTCCACAATGGTGAAATCGGCTGGCTCACCCGGACCGGTAGTGGCGTTCTGGCGCCTCCTCACCGGGGCGGTGCTGTGGCAGGCGGTGGTGGCATGGCGAGCGCGGTCCGGACACCCCCGTATGAACGCAGTGGCATGGAAGGCCACCTTGGTTCCGGGAGTGCTCTTCGGCATCAACCTCTCACTGTTCTTCTCCGCCGCCACTCGCGCTCCCATTGCCCACGTGGAGTTCATTGGATCGTTGGCGCCGCTCATCATCGTGCCGTTTGCCACCATCCGTTTGGGTGAGCGGGTGTCACGGCGCACCACGGGGTTGGCCTTGGTGGCGCTACTCGGAATTGCGTTGATCCTGCTCACCGCTTCGGGCAGTACCAAGACCAACGTCCCCGGTGACTTGCTCACGCTCGGGGCCATGGGCACTTGGTGTCTCTATCTCGTACGCAGCCGCACGGTTCGCACGTCGGTACCCACCACCTTGTTCATGACTGGAATGTCGGCCTATGCCGCCGCCACCGTCTTGCCGGTGGCACTGTGGGTGGGCCGTGGTGGTCGGCCTGGGCTCATTGACGTTTCGGCCAAAGGCGCTCTGCTCATTGCCACGATGGCGGTCAGTAGCGGTTTGGTGGCCCACGGGGTCATCGCCTGGGCTCAGCAGCGGGTACCGGTGAGCACCATCTCCATTCTCCAATTGGCCCAACCCGGTTTGGGAACGTTCTGGGCGTTCGTGTTCTTGGGTGAGGACGTCCGACCAATCCAGTTGGTCGGAATGGCTGTGATGCTGGCTGCCGTGGGCACCATCGCCGTTGGTGCCGCCCGACAACACGTACCGCTCAACGTGGTTGCCACTCGGATAGCTGAGCAGTCGAACTAGCGTGCGCCCCGTGCTTGGGGCAGACCGTCCCCCGACCAAGGATCCGTGCATGAGTTCCACCACCACCATCAGTCCCACGGGCTTCGTGAGTCCTGCGGGCTTCATCGCCGCCCCGGCTACCTTGGGCGCCATTGCCGCTCGGGTCGACGCCCGGGTCGGTGCGCTGATGGACGTGGAATTGGCTCGGTGGACGGCCATTGATGCAACCCTGGCCCAGCCCTTGGCCGCCCTCAAGGAGCTGTTGCTGGCTCCCGGAAAACGGCTACGGCCTGCGTTCTGCCATTGGGCCTACGTAGGTGTCGGCGGAGACCCGGACGACCCCGGAGTCATTGATGCCGGAGCGGGCCTGGAACTGCTGCATACCTTTGCCCTCGTCCACGACGACATCATGGACGGATCACGCACCAGACGAGGGCTTGACGCCATCCACGTCCAGTTCGGCGAAGCCCACCGCCAAGGCGGTTGGCGTGGCGAACAACGTCGATATGGGGAGAACGTGGCGATCTTGGTGGGTGACCTGGCGTTCGTGTACGCCGATCTGATGATGCGCAACGCCAACCCCGAAGCGCACGCCATATTCACCGAGTTGCGTATCGAGGTCAACATCGGCCAATACCTGGACTTGGTGGGTAGCGCCCAGGGGGAGCCTTCATTGGAAGCGGCTCGGCGTATCTGTCAGTACAAGTCGGGCAAGTACACGGTGGAGCGCCCCTTGCATCTGGGAGCAGCCTTGGGCGGTCATTTACCTCGCGTGGAGCAGGCACTCACCAACTACGGCATGCCCCTCGGCGAAGCCTTCCAATTACGCGACGATCTGCTCGGTGCGGTAGGCGACGACACGTTGACGGGCAAACCGGTGGGCGACGATCTTCGTGAAGGAAAGCCCACGGCACTGGTGGCCCGGGCATGGTCGTCGGCCACGTCGGTGCAACGCACGCTGCTGCGCCGAGTGGGTGATCCTCAGTTATCGGTGGAGGAAATTGGGGACCTCCAGGAAATCCTCATGGCTACAGGTGCCGTGTCCGCCGTTGAGAGGCAAATCGACGTACTGCGCAACGAAGCCATTGCCGCAATTGCCGCAGCAGGGCTCACCGTCTCAGCTACCGAGGCCCTCATCGAGTTGGCCCACTTCGTGACAACCCGCAATCACTGATCGGCTGAGTACAACGACATGCGGGTAGTGGTGGTGGGAGCAGGTTTGGCCGGGTTGTCGGCCGCTTGTCATATGAGCAAACAGCCGGGTATCCACGTCACGGTTGTGGAGCGAGAATCAATCCCAGGTGGAAGAGCCGGTCAGTGGACGCCTCCCGGGTATCGAATGGACACTGGCCCGGTGGTACTCACCATGACGGAGTTCATAGACGATGCGTTCCGGGCCGCTGGTTCCACCCTGGCCGAGCACATCACGCTACGACCGGTTGACCCCATGTACCGAGCGGTATTCCACGACGGTTCAGAACTGCGCGTTCGGCGAGGTCGAGAGGCCATGACCGAAGAAATTCGGGCCTTTGCCGGTGACAAGGACGCCGCCGCATTCGGGCCCTTCGCCGATTGGTTGGCCAAACTCTACGCCGCCGAGATGCCCAACTTCATCGACCGCAACTTCAACTCGGTACTGGACCTGGCCCGGCCCGTGAGCCCCGGTCTCAAGCTGTTACAGATGGGCGGTTTCGCCAAACTGCACTCGATAGTGGCCAAACGATTCGATGACCCTCGCCTGCACAAGATGTTCAGCTTTCAGGCATTGTATGCGGGCTTATCACCGTTCCAAGCGCTTGGCGTATATGCCGTCATCACCTACATGGATTCCATCCTCGGTGTCAGCTTTCCCGAAGGTGGGATGCACTCGGTGGCCACCGGGCTGGCCGCTGCCGCCGCCGATGCCGGGGTGGACTTGCGCTACGGCGAATCCGTGGAACGCATCTTGCGCGCCCACGGCGCCAACGGGGCCGTACGTGGGGTACGGCTCAGCAGCGGTGAGGTGATCCCCGCCGATGCCGTGGTGGTGAATGCGGATCTACCGGTGGCGTATCGGGAATTGCTGCCTGAGCTGGAACTGCCCCGAGTGGTGCGCAAGGGTCACTACTCACCGAGTTGCGTGTTGTGGATGGCCGGCGTCAAGGGCACCATGCCTGCGGGCGTGGCCCATCACAACATCCATTTCAGCTCCCA
>JAYVGK010000380.1:0-3600 GCA_043772215.1 Acidimicrobiales bacterium
GGATCACCATCGAGTTGGGCGATGGCTGCGTTCAAGCCCTCGGCCAATGCCGTGTCGATGGCATTCATCGCGTCGGGACGGTTGAGGGTGATCACCAGGATTCGCCCACGGACTTCGGTCAATACTTCGTCAGCCATACGTCGCAGTCAAGCGCATCACACCTTGCTCCGCCACGCACGCTCGAACGGAAGTCTCTGTGAACACTGGCGCATCACACCTTGCTCCGCCACGCACGCTCGAACGGGAGTCTCCATGCATGAGGCGCAACCAACTGATGAATGGCATTCGGCCCCCACGATCCAGCCGCATAGGGGCGTACCGGGGGCGGAGCGTCGAGCAGGGACGATGAGAGTTCCCACAACCGCTCGATACCTTCGGCGCTGGTGAAAAGAGTGTGATCGCCGCTCATGGCATCGTGAATAAGTCGCTCGTAGGCTTCGAGCACATCGGACTCCCTTCCGGTCTCGTGGAGGGCGAACTGAAGGCTGAGCTTGTCCAACTTCATCCCGGCCCCAGGCCGCTTTCCGTAGAACGACAACGACAACTTGGATGCGTCGGCCAAATCGAAGGTGAGGTGATCAGGGCCTTGAGCCCCCACCCCGGAACCGGCCGGAAACATGCTCTTGGGCGGCTCCCGGAATGCAATGGAAATGATGCGGGCTCCCTCCGCCATTCGCTTGCCCGTACGTAGGAAGAACGGCACGCCCGCCCATCGCCAGTTGTCTATTTCACAGCGCAGTGCAATGAAGGTCTCGGTTTCGGAATCCGGGGCCACCCCCGGTTCATTGCGATACCCCAGGTACTGGCCCCGCACCACATGCCCGGGCTCGATAGGACGCATGGAGCGGAACACCTTGTTCTTCTCCTCGCTGATGGCTTGGGGCTCGAGAGCCGTTGGTGGCTCCATGGCCATGAAGGCCAGTACCTGGAACAGATGCGTCACCACCATGTCGCGGTATGCGCCGGTGGACTCGTAAAAACCCACGCGTTGTTCCAGGGCAAGCGTCTCAGGTACATCGATCTGGACATGATCTATGTGGTTACGATTCCAAATGGGCTCGAACAGTCCATTGGCAAAGCGAAACGCCAGGATGTTCTGGGCCGCCTCCTTGCCCAAGAAATGATCGATACGAAAGATCTGCTGCTCATCAAAGGTGGCATGCAGCAGCGCATTGAGTGCCTGCGAGGAAGCCAGATTGGTGCCGAAGGGCTTTTCCATGATGATCCGGGACCGGGCCACCAAGCCGGCCTCGTCCAGAGTCTTGACCACGATCCGAGCCGCCTTCGGAGGCACGCTGAGATAATGCAATCGGCGAGGCTCTCCACCCAGCTCGGCCTCAGCCACCGCTACCTTGGCCGCCAAACCGGAGGGCCCCACCTCATGGGTGACGTAAGTGATCTTGCGGGCAAACGACACCCACTGCTCATCGGTGAAGGGATGGGCGGAGAACTCGTCGCACGCTGCCCTGGCGAAATGCCGAAAGGCATCGTCATCAAGCTCCTCCAACGAGGTAGCCACAATCCGACACTCGGGCAACAGACCGGACTGCCACAGATGCATCAGTCCCGGCAACAATTTGCGCCTGGCCAAATCCCCTGCGGCGCCGAACAGCACAATGACATGCGACTGCAGCGGGGACATCAACGTGGGCGCCACATCACTGGGTTCGGAATTGGCCACTGCGCCTGGGAGGACCGTCATGAACCCAGAATACTTTCTTGGGAGCGTCCACAGCCTCGCCCCGGCGTTGAGCTGATACACGAGCAATAGCGGCCGGTTTTGGCGTTCGGGGAACTAGGCGTAGCCCGGGGCTGGGGCGTATCCAGTCGAAGGCTTCAACAACTTACTGGACGTGCTCGGTCGTCAGCGAGGATTCCTCGGGCGCGAGCGGTTTCGACCGCCGCTTCTCGGGTTGCAACGTCGAATTTCATGAGTACAGCTGAGACGTGATTTTCAACCGTACGCTGAGAGACGAACAATACGTCTGCGATCTTAGTATTGGTGAGACCTTGTGCCAGGAGTGCAAGGACCTCAGCCTGGCGAGCCGTCAGTCCGGCCGCGTGGTCCCGGGTGGCGAAGGACTTACCACGAGGCACTCGTGCGCCATGGTCCATGAGCACCCGTCTGACCTTGTTCGCAATTGCTACCGCGCCGAGGTCTTCGAAGATGCGGATCGCCTCGATCTGCTCGGTCTCACTGCCGTGCATGAGCGCGAGCCCCTCCTCGTAGGGGATTCCCTTTTCACGCCAATACCCAGCCGACTTCAGGTACTCACCCCCGATGATGCACGCATAGGAGTTCGCGGTACCGTCGGGTACCTTCTCGAGCACACCAAGTTTCCACATCCAGAACGCCAACGGTCCGCTGGGCCATGGTTCACCCAGAGCGACACCAGCGGCGAGGATCTCTTCGAGGCGCGCCATCAGGGCCGGGTTGTGCTCTGTTGACAGCCAGAGGTACTCGGCCATGGCGGCGGCGCATGGGTCCACGACAGTGGGACCTTCCCCTGGCTGTACCAAGGACCACATGCGAAAGATGGCCGTGTGAGCCTCGTTTCGGCCACGGCGTGCTTGGATCGTTCCCAGCACTCTCGTGGCCAGTGCCTCAACATGGGCGCTCGAGCCAAGTGCCTCGGTAGCAGCGTTCTCAGCGGCATCCCAGTCGCCCGACCACAACAGGAACTCCGAGTACATCGCCTGAGCATGGATCTCCATTGAGCGAATGTCGTATCGGGCGGCCGTGTCGCGTGCTCGCCGCACAAAGTCGGTCGCTCGCGCCACATCACGGACGTCGCCAAACATGCTGGCCATGTTGATGAGAGCCACCAGCTCACCCCAGTGTTCCCCTGTTCGCTCAGCGCGTTGGAGACTCTCCTCCATGAAGGCCATGGCGGTCATGTCGCCGCGGCTGTAGGCGAGCTGCGCCTTGACACTCAGCGCACTGATCATCGACGCATCGTCCCCCACCGCTGCGGCAACGGACATGGCCCGGTTGACAAGAGGAAGGACCGATTCATCCCTGTCTTCGTAAGCGAACTCCAGAAATGCTCGGTGACCGAGCGATCTGGCCAGGTCCGGGCTAGGTCCGTACGGTTCGAGCAGCGCAACAGCCTCGGTCGCGTACGCCAGCGCCTCCGCCGGGTGAGCGTTTGTACTGTTGACTCGGCTCGCCATGGTCAGGGTCCGGGCAAGGCAATGTTCGTCCCCCACCGATCGCTGAAGGTCGATCGCCCGCTCGAAGAGGCTTAGCGATTCAGGATTGTCAAGGTACGACTCCTGTGTGGCCCAGTCGGCGAAGATGACCGCTCGCTCCCCTATCTCGATCCGCTCCAGATAGGGCTCCAGTGCTCGAAAGTGGGCCACGGCTTGGCTGGTACTTTCGATAGCCATCGCCGCTTGCGCCGCTCGTGGTGCGTGCGCCAGAATCGCTTCCACGTCGTGGGCCGCGATCGCATGGTGGACGAGCTTCGCAGGATCAGCTGATTCACCCAAGGCGATGAGCACTTGGTGATTGAGGCTTTGACGAGACGATGGTGACAACGACGACTCGATGGCCCTTCGTTGGAGTTCGTGAGAAAAGGAAAGCGAGTCGCCATCAAC
>JAYVGK010000381.1:0-1653 GCA_043772215.1 Acidimicrobiales bacterium
TGAGCCCCGTAGGGTCTGCATCAGTGAACGACGTACGGCACAACCCCATAGTCACGAACGCACTTGACGTCGGTGATGTCGAAGTCATCATCGACATCACCGAGCCACCTCCGCTCGGGCTCATTGGTGACACCTATTTGCTGGGTGCTCATCGTGGCGTGGTGGTCGGCCCGGATCACCTGATTGTCAGCGGCCTCATCGATATGGAAGTAGCCCAGTTGGTAGCCCTCGGTGACCGCGAAGACGAAGCCCGCCAGTGGTTGGAGCAGCGGAGTGACACCATCTGGGGCGTGTTGCTGGCTGGCGATGACCCGGTGGAGTTGGAGAACGTGCTGGGCCTGTACCGCTTCACCATGCGCCGACGCGGCGACCGCGGTCTGCGTGATTTAGCGGTACTACTGCAACGCCACATCGATGACGTGAGTAGCGAGTTCCGTGGGATCACCGGCCTGGATTCGATGCTGCACCTGGCCGACCTCACCACGTTGAACCTCACCGTTCACGGTTCACGGACCATACGCGGGCGGGTGGAAAACCTTGGGCGCGTCGTCACCATCGCCGGATGTGCAGCCATCCGGGCCGCCCATACCGACAACATCGTGATCTGGGCGGCGATGGTGAACCCCATGGTGAACAAGTTCCTCGGCCAGGTGGGGGTACCGAAGTACGAGTTGGGATACGGCGTCGTGGAATACAAACTCACTGACCAAAACACCACTCCAATGCAGACGATGCCCATCTGGGGGTCTGTCGCCGAGTTGTCATTGGCCGCCCACCTTGGCGCCACCGTCCAGACCAATGCCATCGGGGCAGCCCTGGAGCGCAGCGGTTTCTCCGTGGCTGTCCCCAGATAGTCGTCAAGCGCAGGCCACGTTGCGGTCAAGGCCAGGTCTTGGATGACCGATAGGCAGATGTGCGCAGCCCATTGCTCCACCGCTTCAAGCGCGAGCGGAACCTAGCTTCAGAGCAGTGGCCGGTCAGTCGAAAGCTGTCCGCCCTCACCCGGGCACAGTTTGTGGCGTGGGGTGTGATCACCACTGTCAGTATCGTGGCGGCCAGCGATGGGCACGGAAAACCAACCGTAGTGGTCCCTCTCGTTACCCTGTTGGCAGCCCTGGCCGCCGGTTGGCGGGCTACCAACGATCGTGAGGACCGCCGATTTTGGGTGCTGGTGAGCATCAGTATGGCCTTGTCGTTCCTCGGATTTGCCACGTTTTCCACCACTCTCGACAGCAACGCTCAAGCAGCCGTACTACCAAATGTGTTGTTCCTTCTGAGCTATCCCTGTGTCATTGGTGCCCAGATTTTGCTAGTCCGACGCAGAACACTCCGAAAGGGCGTGGGGCACTGGCTTGATGGGGTCATGTGCGGAGCGGCGTTCGGATGCGTGATGGTGACGCTGGTGGGACCACGCCTCTTGGCCGACTCCAGCGGACGGGGTACCTGGTGGACTTTCCTGACGTTTGCATTTCCCGCCCTCGACGTGGTTCTGGCAGCGTGCGCCGTGGTGTTGTTTGCCCATCTGGGCTGGCGTTTTCATCGGCAGATGGCGTGCTTGGCAGCGGTCGCATTGCTGTTGGTGTTGGCCGACACCATCCCATTGGTGGAAGCGGCATACCACGTACACATTGGGGTCGGTCCAGAGGCGGTGGT
>JAYVGK010000382.1:0-10126 GCA_043772215.1 Acidimicrobiales bacterium
AAGGGTGGGGTGGGCAAGAGTTCCACCACGGTGAACCTGGCCATATCGCTGGCCCGGATGGGATACAAGGTGGGAGTCCTCGACGCCGACATCTACGGCTTCAGCGTGCCCAAGATGCTCGGTGTGGACCGCCAGCCTTCGATGTTGCCGGACTCACGCTCCGACGATCAGGAAGTTCGCATGATCATCCCGCCCATCGGGCACGGAGTGTCGGCCATGTCCATGGGCTTCCTGGTGGAGGAGGAGCGCGCCATCATCTGGCGGGGACCCATGATCCACAAGGCCCTCGAGCAGTTTCTCACCGACGTCCACTGGGGCGAGCCAGATTTCCTCCTGGTGGACATGCCCCCCGGCACCGGTGATGTGGCCCTGTCTATGGCCCAGTACCTGCCACGGGCCGAGATCTTCGTCATCACCACCCCCCAACCCGCCGCCCAGCGAGTTGCTCAACGGTCGGCCTCCATGGCCCGCCAACCCCAGATCAACATGAGTGTGGCTGGGGTCATCGAAAACATGAGCTGGTTCAGTGGCGACGACGGTAAGCGCTACGAGATCTTCGGTTCCGGTGGGGGACAGGAGCTGGCCGACACTCTGGACGTGCCGCTGTTGGGTCAGATTCCACTGGTGCCGGAGTTGCGTATCGGTATGGACATCGGTCTACCCATCACCGTGTCGGACCCCGACTCCGAGGCATCGCGGGCCTACGCCGCCATCGCCCATCGCATCGCCATAGAGCTGGCGCCCAAGCGGCGCTACAACAAGGCCCTCAAAATCAGCTGAGTGCGATAGGAGATTGCCGACCGGTCAGCTCGCCAGCGGTGTGGGATTACTCGCCGCTCGCCCTAACATCACCATTTTCATCAATTGGAGGATTCAAACGTGGATGTCCGCATCGGCTTGACACAGACCGTTCGTGAGTTGGAGCTCGAGTTGGGCGATGACGATCGTGACACCGTCATGAAGAACGTCGAGGTGGCCATTGCCCGCGGCGACGGCACCCTGTGGCTCACCGACAAGAAGGGCAAAACATTGGGCATCTCTGTGTCCAAGCTGGCCTACGTGGAGTTCGGGGCCAAGGACGAGGAGCGTCGCGTTGGGTTCGCTCGCTAAGCACGCTGACTGGTTCGTTTGATGGTCCAATCGTCGCCTGCACCTGCAGCTCCGCGCGCTTTGTTGGACCGTCAACTCCTCATCGTCACCGGCAAGGGCGGAGTGGGCAAGTCCACCGTGGCCGCATCCTTGGCGTGGGCCGCCACTCGTCAGGGCAAGCGAGTGCTGGCTTGCGAGTTCGATGCCAAGGGTGATCTCGATGCGTGTCTCATGGGATCGGGACGGGCCATTTCGGGGCCGTCGAAGTTCACGCCGTCGGAGCGTCAACCGCAGTTGTTCGTGATGTCCATGGACCCCGAGGAGTCACTCAAGGAGTATCTCCGGGTTTCGCTGAAGTTGCCCCTGGTGACCCGTGTGGGATTTCTGTCGGGTGTGTTCGACTTCGTGGCCAATGCCGCGCCGGGCGTGCGTGAAATTGTCACCATTGGCAAGGTCGCCTACGAAGTGCGGGAGGCGGCGTGGGACTTGGTGGTGGTTGATGCCACGTCCACCGGTCACGTGGTGAGCCAACTCGATGCGCCCAATGCCATCAACGATCTGGTCGGGGCCGGTTTGATCCGAGGACAAACGGCATGGATCCGCGACATCTTGGAGGATCACAAACGCACTGGCGTGGTTGCCGTCACCACCGCCGAAGAAATGCCGGTGGTGGAAACCATCGAACTCATCGCCCAACTTCATCAGCGAGTGAAAGTGGATCTGGCGGCGGTGGTGGTCAACCGGGTGCTGCCTGAACCGTTCACCCGAGACGACGAAGAGCTGTTCGATGCTATGTGTGCAGATGATGGTGTCGGTCTGGCGAAGAAGCTCGGTGCCGATGTCAGTGTGGGCGCAGTCCAGGCCCTGATTGCTTCGAACCGGTTGGCGGTGGGGCTGCGGAGGTCGCGTGAGCCGCATCTGCAGGAACTTTTGGCATCGCTGGACCCGGGCGTGGCAACGGCATTCGTCCCCGCCCTCACCGAGGCTGCTCCCGGGTTGGCCACCACCGCAGCCGTGGCCGAGTACCTGGGCGACGAGTTGGGATGGTGACAACGGTGCGGGCCAAGCGGACCAAGGCGGTGCCAGTGACGTCCATGGCTCAGGCCGTAACCGGTCGGGGGGTGGTCATCTGCTGCGGTTCCGGCGGTGTGGGCAAGACCACCACGGCAGCGGCGTTGGCCGTGGCTGCGGTGCACCGCCAAGGTGGTCGAGTGCTGGTGCTAACGATAGACCCGGCCCGCCGATTGGCCACGGCGTTGGGCATGGAGTCGGTGGGCAATGCCGAGACCCGGGTGGTGTTGGGCAAGGGTACGCCCTCAGGGGCCGAGTTGTGGGTGGCCATGCTCGACACGTCAGCCTCATGGGACGACTTGGTCACCCGCCATGCGCCCGACGCCGCCACCGCCCAACGAATCCTGGCGAACCCGTTGTATCGCAACATCACGCAACGCTTCGTGCAGAGCCACGACTACATTGCACTGGAACGCCTGTACGAACTCGAGCGCAGTGGCCGCTACGACCTCATCATCATCGACACGCCGCCCTCTCGTCACGCCCTCGACTTTCTCGACGCACCGGCGCGCATGGCGGACTTCTTCTCCAGTCCACTGTTGCGCTGGATCACGCTGCCGTACCGGGTGGGTGGCGAGCGCGCCGGTCGATTGGGATATCTGGCCGCCAAGCCGTTCTACCAAGTGGCCGATCGCATATTGGGATCGCAGTTCCTCAAGGACATTGCTGAGTTCTTCCTGCTGTTTCAGTCCATGTACGAAGGATTTGTGGACCGATCCAACGCCGTGGCTGCGCTGCTTCACGACGGGCGCACCACGTTCGCCGTCATCACCACCACCGAGCCGGCGCCATTGCATGAGGCCGAGTTCTTGTTGGCAGAGTTGGCCAAGCGCAAGTTGCGTTGTGGCGCGTTGGTGCTCAATCGGGTGCTTCCGGCCGAAATTGCTGACCCCGCCGCCCTGGCATTGGCCCGCCGTATCGAGGCCCAGGGTGCGCCCAAGTCGAGTGGCACTGCGGCCCAACGACGGGTGATAGAGGCCATGGCTCATACCCTTCTGCGCTTTGCTGCCCTGGCTGATCAAGAGGCGGCGGCGCGCCGTCGACTGGCCGCCGATACCGAAGTGTTGGTGGCCGTGGCCGAACAACCGGGCGACATCACCGACCTCGCCTCGCTGGCCCGGTTGGGCGACATGCTGTGGCCGGCTTAGCACCACCGGCGCAAGGTGCCAGTGGTGCTGGTGCCGATGAAGACCATCTGCGGCGGTTGGTGGCCTCGTGGGGCATGGTGGCCGACTTCAGTTTTGCTGATCTGCTGCTGCTGCGCTTGGTTGGCCAAGAGCAATTCACGGTGGCGGCCCACGTACGTCCCACCACCGGCCAAACGCTGTATCAACTGGACCCGGTGGGTACCGTCATCACCGCCAATGAACGTCCGCTGGTGCACGACACGTGGGTCACCGGTATGGCCCACGAAGCCAACGTACAGGGGCTACACACTGGTGAGCCAATACGAGCACATACTATTCCGGTGCGACGTGATGGACGCTTGCTGGCGGTCATCGTGCGTGAGGAGGCGCTCAACACGGTGCGTCGTCCCGGTCGTCTGGAGCGGACCTACCTCCAGATCTCAGACCGTTTGGCGGAGATGATCGCCAATGGTGTGTTTCCCTTCTTGGACGATGTCGACCAAAGCGAGATGCCGCGCGTTGGTGATGGTGTGCTGGTGATCGATTCGCAGCGTTGCATCACCTACGCATCGCCCAACGCAACGTCCGCTCTCAACCGATTCGGGGTGAGGATGAACACCGAGGGACGTACGCTTACTGAATTGGGCATCGACCCCAGCCTGGTGGCCGATGCGTGGGCCACCGCCCAACCTGCCACCCGCGAGACGGAACGCCCGCCGGCGCGCCCCCGTAGTAGGGGATTGGGCGTGCAGCAGTTGGTTTTGGCACCGTCGAAAGTTGCTGATGATGATGGAGCGCCGGTGGTGGTTCAATTGCGGTGCATTCCGTTGCTCACCGGCCCCACTGAAGTAACCGGTGCGGTGGTGCTGGTGCGAGATGTGTCGGACCTGCGTCGTCGCGATCGGCTGTTGCGCTCCAAAGACGCAACCATTCGTGAAGTGCATCATCGCGTGAAGAACAACTTGCAGACCATCAGTGCGTTGTTGCGATTGCAGGGTCGGCGATTGAGTTCGCCGGAAGCCAAACAGGCTATTGACGACTCGGTGCGCCGGATCCGCTCCATGGCATTGGTCCATGAAACGCTGGCCCGTGATACGCGAGAGTCGGCGCCGTTCGACGAAATCATCCGCCCGTTGGTTCGTATGGTGGAGGAGGGGCTACAGCCAACGGAGCGTCCGGTGCGATTCATCGTTACCGGAGTCATTGGCGACCTCGCCGCAGAGATCGCCACGCCCCTGGCAGTGGTGCTGGTGGAGTTGCTGCAAAATGCCATGAAGCACGGCTATCCGCCTCCGCCAGGTGAGGGCAAGGGCGGCTCGGGCGGCCGGGTAGACATCGAACTCGAACACCGCGTAGGCGAACTGCGGGTGGTGGTCCGTGACGATGGGGTGGGCTTCCCACCCGGGTTCTCACTGGCCAATACCGCCAGTCTCGGTCTCACTATTGTTCGTACACTTATTACGTCAGAACTGGGTGGGGTCATCGTCACCCGTAACAACCCCAGTCCGGGTCGTGGTGCGGTGGTGGAGTTGCGTCTGCCCTCCACCGTGGAACCCCGCATAGGCCGCTGACCAATTAGCTTGCCCACCATGATCATTGCTGCGCATCGAGGAGCATCGAGAGCGGAACGGGAGAACACGGTGCCGGCATTCGAACGAGCCCGGGCCATGGGTGCGGACATGGTGGAGCTCGATGTACGTCGTTGTGCAGATGGAGCGCTCATCGTGCATCACGACGCGTCGATTGCTGGCTTGGGTCCCATCGTTGGACTCACCCGTGATGCACTTCCATCGTACGTGCCGGACCTGAGCGTGGCCCTCGACGCCTGTAGCGGCATGGACGTCAATGTGGAGATCAAGAGCGACCCGGGCGAGCCCGACTACGACGCTCATCAGTGGCTGGCTCACCGCGTGGCGGAGCTACTGCAATCGAGACCAGACGCGTCGCGCATGCTGGTGTCATCGTTTGACTTCGACACCATTGGCGTAGTGCGATCGGTGGCGTCGTCATTGCGTACCGCGTTCTTGTGCACCCGTCCACAACCCGACACGGCCATCATGATTGCTCGGGTAGTTGCCGCCGGACACGAGGCTCTGCACCCATTGCATCTGGCGGTGAATCGTGCGTTGGTGGAGGCGGCCCACGCCGCAGGCCTACGGGTCAACACGTGGACCGTGGACGATCCGGACCGTATCCGTGAGCTGGCGTCGTGGGGCGTGGACGCAGTGATCACCAACGTGCCCGATGTGGCCATCGCAACGTTGGCGTAGCCCCGGATACCGTCGAGCTCCTGCGTCGAGCACCTACGTTGACAGGGTAGAAAGTCCCGCTCCGCGCGTGACTTCGACCATCTCGAAATCACCTCCTGCGGAAATGAAGGGTCCTCGATGTGCTGACGAGGGATAACGTTGGCAACGATGATCGAGGTAGAGGGACTGACGCGCCATTTTCGGGTATCGCATCGCGACGCCGGGCTGGGCTCGTCCTTGAAGGCACTGCTGCATCGCCGCTACGAGCTGGTACGGGCCGTCGACGATGTGTCGTTTCACATTAATGATGGTGAAGTGGTCGGCTTCTTGGGACCCAATGGTGCAGGCAAAACCACCACGCTGAAATGTCTTGCTGGTTTGTTGCATCCAACCCATGGCCGCGTTCGTGTCCTCGGCTTTACGCCCAATGAACGTCGCTCCGAGTTCTTGTCTCGAATCACGTTCGTGATGGGCCAGCGCAATCAGCTCTTCTGGGATCTCCCCACCATCGAATCGCTTCGGGTCAACCAAGCCATCTATCGCATCAGCGATGCCCAGTTCAAAGACAGCCTCGACGAACTGGTGGACCTCCTAGGGTTGGAGCCGTTGCTCACCAAACAGGTACGCATGCTGAGCCTGGGTGAACGCATGCGTTGTGAGTTGGCGGCGGGACTGTTGCATCGACCCGATGTGTTGTTTCTCGACGAACCAACCCTTGGTCTCGACGTCCGTGGCCAGGGTGCTGTACGCACCTTCATTGGCGAGTACAACCAGCGCCACGGTGCCACTGTGCTGCTCACCAGTCACTACATGGCCGACGTCACCAGTCTGGCCAAACGGGTGGTGCTCATCGACCACGGCGTGCTGCGTTACGACGGTGACCTGGCTGACTTGATCGAGCAGGCGGCTCCGTTTCGCGTGGTCACCGTGACGTTGTCGGAGCCGGTGGAGCCTGGCGTGTTTGCGGGCTATGGCGAAGTGATTGAAGCAGGTGGCACGCACGCAGTGGTGCGTGTGTCGCGCTCGGGCACGCGCGATGTCGCCACTCGGTTGCTGGCGGAGTTGCCGGTGGTAGATGTGTCCATCGAGGACCCGTCGATCGAGGACACGATGCGTACCGTGTTCGATCAACGCGCCACCGACGCGATATCAGTGGATGCAGCTCGTGATTGAGCGGATGGTGATCTGGAGGAGTCTCGTGCGCGCCGGCTTTGGGCAGGCATTGGTGTATCGAGGCCAGGTGGCCATCTTCTTGCTCACTTCCCTGTTTCCGTTGGTGATGATGACGGTTTGGCTTTCGGTGGTGGATGAGGTGGGCCCCGCAGCCGGGTGGGATCGTCGTGGTTTCATCTCCTATTACGCAGTGGGTGCGGTGGTGTTTCAACTCACCACCTCATCCATTGCCTGGCACTGGGACGAACTCATCCGTACCGGTGGGCTATCGGCATTGCTGTTGCGGCCGGTGTCTCCGCTCACCCAACAAGTGGGTTTGGAGGTGGGCAAACGGCTCTTGAGTGCGGCGCTGCTGGTGCCGGTGCTGGTGGTGGCCGCAGTTGCACTACCGGATCTGAACGTCAGTGGATCGCCAATGAATCTCATTCTCGGTGTGGTGGCGCTCGCCGGTGCGTATGCGCTCACCACCGCCATGGCACTGGCGTTTGCCATGGTGGCCTTTTGGTCTACGCAGTCCGGAAACCTGTATGCCCTGTGGTGGGGTGCGGGTGCATTCTTGGCTGGATGGATTGCTCCCGTCGATGTTCTGCCGTCGGGGTTGCGTCGAGCCGCTGGGATTCTTCCGTTTCGTTCCACCGTGGGAATGCCCATCGAATTGATTCTCGGCCGTTTGGATTCCGGGCAGATCGTGGTGGGAATGGCCACGTTGGCTGGGTGGCTGGCAGCCTTCACGGTAATGGTCCGAGTGCTCTGGAGCCGAGGGGTCACGAGGCACCAGGCGGTGGGCGGATGACGTTTCAGACTGGGTCGCGATCGCGTTACCGAAGACTGCTCGCCATCTTCTGGCGCAACACGCTGGCTACCGAGATGGAGTATCGGGTCAACTTCTGGTCCAACTTGGTACTGAGTACGTTTTGGCTGGGCTGGGCCGCTTTGGGTACGAGCGTCTACTTCCGATTCACCACCAGCGTGCGCGGTTGGACATACGCCGAGATGTTGATCGTGGTCGGCTTGTTCTTCGCACTCAACGGTGTTCGCCAAGCGGTGATCACGCCCAACCTGGCTCGAATGACCGAATATGTCCGTGATGGAACGCTTGATTTTTTGTTGACGAAGCCGGTCAACAGCCAATTCATGGTCAGTTTCCGCCACATCGGGGTATTCAATTGGTTGGATCCAGCACTGGGGTTGGTCTTGGCCATCTCTGGATTGATTGCCACCAATAGACCGGTCACGGCTGCTTCGATTGCGTTGTTCTTGAGTGCGTTCCTAGCCGCCACCGTCATCCTCTACGCCGTGTCCTTGGCCGTGATGAGCCTCTCGTTGCGTTCGGTGAGCTCCGAAGGGGTCGACGACCTGCTGCAAGGGCTGGTGGAAACGTCACGCCTACCGGTGCAGATCTACCGCGGTGCGCTACGGACTCTGTTCTCGGTGGTTCTACCGGTGGCACTGTTCACCACGGTGCCCACACAGGTGGCGTTGGGTCAGCGAGGTGCGGCCTGGGTGGCATTGGCGGCCGGGGTGGCCATCATTGCCAATGTGGTGGCATCGGGCCTGTGGCGGGTGGCACTGCGCGGCTACACCGGGGCCAGCGGCTGATTCCAGGGGGTCGAAAGGGTAGAAAGTCCCGCTCAGCGGGTACTTCGACCTTCACGACCTGCATCGGCCGGACCCGGCAGCACAAGGGCCATCACTTCGGGCTCCCACCGAAACTCCAATAGGTCCGTGTCGCCCAGATGGTCGCCATCCACCTGCCAAGGAAATGGCCGTCGCCCCCGTACCGTGAATCCGTGCAAACCGTTGCGGACATCCACCCCAGGCATGGTGCGAACTCGGTTGCCATCACGCAGCGCCATCAACATCGTGCGCATGGTGGGGACCAACGCCAACGTCTTGAGCGTCACCAATGACAACGGCGCATCGATACTGGCCTGTGGGGCCAAAGAGATGGCCCGTGGCCCCAGATAGGTATATGGGTCCACGTTCAGTGCCACGGCGAAGTACCCGTCGATGGTGACCACCGGAACGTTGGCGTCGGGACGCAAACGCGACGATATGGCCCGGGCTGCGGACCGAACCGCTCCCCGCGGATCACGAGGTCGGTCCACGGCAACGGTACGAGGACTGCCAGCTACCTCGGCCGAGAAGTGCGGCCGTTTGCGGTCGTAACCGCGCATCCAGGTAGAGATTGCGGCGTAGGCGAACAAGGGATGGCCCAGCCAGCGCTTGAGTTGACCGAAGCGTTCCACTCGGGCCACGACGGCTGCGTCAAAACCCATACCCACATGAAAGCAAAAGTACCGACCGTTGACGTTGCCCAAACCGATACGGCGAATGGTGTTGTGGCGAAGGCCCGCCAACAACTGAATGGCTGCCTCGCCCGGCTCGTTCTCGAACCCGAGTTGGCGGGCAAACACGTTGGTCGAACCGCCCGGCAGCACCCCCAATGCGGTTTGGCTGCGGACCAGGCCATTGGCCACCTCATTGACGGTCCCGTCGCCACCCAACGCAATCACCACATCTACGCCCCGAGCAGCTGCCCCCTGGGCAAAGCGAGTGGCATGACCGCGACGATGGGTCTCCACCACCTCCAACTCGTGCTCCGAGGCCAGGGCATTCTGGATGACCACCCGATTGCGGGCGGTGACGCCCGAGGCGGACGGGTTGACCACCAGAAGAATGTGGCGGCGGGTTTTGGTAGCGATGGCGGAAGAATACGTGCTGTTCATCGAGTGACGTTCGTCATCTCAGGTGCGGCAATCTGCAGGCAATTTTCGTGAACGGTCGAAATACGACAAGACTCACCACCATGTCCATGAACGTCGCAGTATGCGTCAAACAGATCCCGGACCCGGCCACGCCCGGGTCGCTCAATCCGGCCGACAACACGTTGGTCCGCCAAGGCAAGCTCATCCTCGACGATTCTGACGCCTACGGCGTGGAGATGGCGCTGCGATTGGTGGAAGCGGCCGGTGGTGGCGAGGTCACCCTGGTGTCCATGGCCCCCAACAGCGAACAGAGCGGGTTGCGTACCGGCCTGGCCATGGGCGCCCACAAGGCCATCCTGGTCAGTGACCCGGCGTTGAAGGGTTCCGATGCTCTCACCACGGCCAAGGTGTTGGCCGCCGCCATCAAGCGAGTCAGCCCAGACCTGGTGATTGCGGCCACCGAATCAACCGATGGCTACACCGGCACCACCCCGGTGCAGATCGCAGAACTGCTCGGTTTGCCCAGCGTCACGTTCGCCAAGAAGGTCACCGTCACCGGTACCGACGTGGCCGTGGAGCGCCAAACCGAAGCCGGTTACGACGATGTAAGCGTGCCGCTCCCGGCACTCATCACGGTCACCGCAGGTGTGGTGGAGGTTCGGTACCCATCGTTCAAGGGCATCATGGCGGCCAAGGGCAAACCGTTGGA
>JAYVGK010000383.1:0-5887 GCA_043772215.1 Acidimicrobiales bacterium
TTCGTCAACCTGCGCGGAGTGAAGGAATCCGGCAAGCTCTTCGCTGTCCCCACGTATTTCTTCATCGTGAACATGGTGATCCTCATCGGCGTGGGTTTCTACCGTTTGGCGTTCACTTCGCTACCCAAGTACGCCACCAACACCGCTGGTCTGGAGAAGATCGGCAGCAAACCGCACAGTGGCTTGCTACTTGGAGCGTCGGTGTTCCTGGTGCTCAAGGCGTTCGGGTCCGGAGGAGCAGCCGTCACCGGTGTGGAAGCAATCTCCAATGGCGTGCCGGCATTCAAGGAACCGGCCTGGCAAAACGCCCGTAAGACCCTGGTGGTGATGGGTTCAGTACTCGGCGTGATGTTCCTGGGCCTGTCCATCCTGGCCGCCCGTACTCAAACCGTGCCCCACGAAAACGGTACTCCTACTGTGATTTCGCTGGTGGGCCAAGCGGTATACGGAAAGGGTCCTGTAGGCAACATCTTGTACTACATGTTGCAGGCCGGAACGATGCTCATTCTCGTATTGGCAGCCAATACCAGCTTTGCGGACTTTCCCCGGTTGGCCAGTTTCCACGCAGGTGACAACTTCATGCCCCGCCAGTTCATGGTACGAGGCCATCGCCTGGTGTTCTCCAACGGCATCGTGTTCCTGGCGGGGGCCGGAATCGTGACGCTGCTGGGTACCGGAGGTCGGGTGAGCCGACTTATTCCGCTGTACGCCATTGGAGTGTTCACCAGTTTCACCCTGAGCCAAGCCGGTATGGCCAAGCACCACATCACCCACAAGGAAGATGGTTGGCGGGTGGGGTTATGGATCAACGGCATCGGCGCTGCCCTCTCTGCTTTGGTGCTGCTAATCGTGGCCTCGGTGAAGTTCACCGAGGGCGCCTGGGTAATCATGATTCTCATTCCAGTGATGGTGCTGGGCCTCGTGCGGCTCAACAGGGCCTACGAGCATGAGGCCGAGGAGCTGGCCGAGGACGCCCAAAAAGCAGCGGCGGCCCCGGCTTTGCGCCACCACTCAGTGGTGGTGTTGGTGGACGAGCTCGACGTGGCGGCGGCCCGAGCCATCCAGTATGGGCGTGCCCTCAATCCCCATGATTTTCGGGCGGTGCACTTCGACCTTGATCCGTGGAAGAGCCAATTGCTGGCCGAACAGTGGCGGTCACTGGGCTTCGACCGTATTGCCCTTGACATCATTGAATGCACGGATCGCCGCTTGACCCGAGCTACTGCCGAGATGGTGGCCGATCTGGTGGCCGATGGCCGGACCGAGTTGAGCGTGCTCATTCCGCGTCGCGAATATTCCCGCACTTGGCATCGGCTGCTGCACGATCATTCATCGAAGTCGATCGTGCAGGTGCTTGGCGACATACCCCACTGCAACGTGACCATTGTTCCTTATCACCTCGGCGCCCGGACCGCTGCGGTGGAAGCCAATGCTGCATCACAACTCTTGAGCGGGCCCCAATCTGGATCACCCATCGACAGCAACGAGTGCCGCCAATCGGCCCAGGTGCAGTTGGCCAATGCGGCTGATTTGCCCGAGCGTCGAACCCGCATCTCGCAGGTGCAGGCGCGGCGACGGGCCACGGTGGCCGGACGGGTACGCGCCGTTCGGGTGCAGCCGTGGGGTGGCACCCCCAGCCTGGAGTGCACCATCGTGGACGAAACGGGAACACTGACCCTGGTGTTTCTCGGTCGACGCCATATCGAGGGGGTGCGGGTGGGTGCTCGTTTGCAAGCCGAGGGCATGGTGGCGCTGCATCACGACAAGATGGCGATCATCAACCCACTTTTCGAGTTCGCCGGGCCGGTGGAAACACTCACCGGACCGCATCACTGATGCACTGATGCACTGATGCACTGAATCAACTGGCTCAGTCGGGGGAGGGGTGGAAGCGGTAGCCCATCCCTGGTTCGGTCACAAAGTAACGAGGTCTTGAGGCCAGCGGTTCGAGCTTGCGGCGTACGTGACCCATATGTACACGTAAGTAGCCTGGTTCGTGGGGGGTGCTCGGACCCCACACATGTTCCAACAGTTCACGTTGGGTCACCAATCGCTCCGGATTGCGTACCAGCATCTCCACCAGTCCCCACTCCGTGGGGGTGAGGTGAACATCGGCTCCGGCCACCGTGGCCACCTTGTCAACCAGATCAAGCCGGAAATGAACCGTCTCTGACACCGGGTTGTCTGGAGGGGGTTGATGGCGTCGCAGTGCCGCTCGTAACCGGGCCAACAGCTCAGGCATACTGAAGGGCTTGGTGACGTAGTCATCGGCCCCTGCGTCGAGCGCCTCGATCTTGTGGTCGTCCTGATCGCGTACGGACAGAATCACCACGGGCACCCGGGACTGTTTCCTCAATCGGCGCAACACCTCCACGCCATCTATGTCGGGAAGACCGAGATCGAGCAACACCACGTCAGGGTTGTTGGCGGCCGCCAGCAGCAGTGCTCGCGTACCGTCCTCAGCCACGTCCACGTCATATCCGTGGGCCCGCAAGCTGAGGCTGAGGGTTCGACGGATCTGGGGTTCGTCGTCCACAATGAGAATGCGACTCATTGCGACGCCAGCGGAAGCAGGAAGGTCACGGTGAGGCCGCCGCCGGGTGTGTCGTCCAACTCCACGTCACCGCCGGTGGCACGGGTGAAGCCCCGCGCAATGGCCAAGCCAAGTCCGGCGCCGGCTGCGTTACTACGATCACCGAGACGCTGAAACGGTTCGAATACCGCCTCTCGCTGAGACAGGGGGATACCGGGGCCACGATCAATGATCCGTAAGTGCACAAACGAACCCACGATACGGCCCTCTACCCGCACGGGGCAGTCTGGCGGACTCCACACCAGTGCATTGTCGATGACATTGGCCATTGCCCGTTCCAGAAGGGCATTGTCGCCGCTGATGAGCGGCATGGTTTCTTCGATGTCAACAGTGGGCTCCGTGGCCACGCGGCCGAGACTCACCAGTGCCCGGTCGACTATTTCCTCAACCGAGACCATGGCCAGCGAAACGCGCACCGCACCAGCCTGTAGGCGGCTCATGTCGAGCAGGTTGCCCACGAGTCGGTTGAGACGATCGGCTTCTTCATCGATCATCGAGAGCAGCTCATGGCGTTCCTGGACTGTCCAAGCCACTTCGGTCGACAGGAGGCTGGTGGCCGATGCCTTGATCGACGACAACGGTGTTCGCAGATCATGCGATACGGCTTGGAGCATTGCCGTGCGCAGAGCATTAGTTTCCCCCAAGGCGTCAGCCCGAGCTGCCGTTTCTTGTAGACGGCGGGTTTCCATGGCCAGCCACAACTGACCGGCCATTGTCCGCAGGAAACGATGATCATCGGCGGAGAGTTCTGCGTTGGCGAGTACCAGCACGTGTTTTCCCTGCGGGTCAAGGGCCAGTGACGTCCCGTCAGTTGGGCTCAGGGGAATGCGCTGACCCGCAGAAGCGCCCACTGTCCATCCCTGGTCGGATCTTGACAGCAGGGCCACGCCGCTGACCGAGAACGTGGTCAATAGTTGATCCACGAGGTGATCGAGCGGATCAGCCTCTGCCACCATGGTGATGGTGGTGCGGGCAAGGACCTCGGCCTCGGCGCGAGCGCGCAGAGCGTCACGGGAGCCAGCCGCCAACCGGTCCACCAGAGTGCTCACCGTGGCCCCCACGGCCACGAACACCACCAACGCCACCAAATTCTGGGGTCCGGAGATGGCCAACGTGTGGCGCGGCGGTACAAAGAACCAGTTCGACAACAAAAATGCCCCAAATGCAGCCGCCAGTCCCGGTGCAAATCCACCAATGGTGGCGGTGCCCATCACCAGCACCAGAAATATGAGCAGCACCGCAGACAGACCTACATGGGCAGGGAAGCGCAGTACTCCCAAAGTGAGGCTGGGCAACCCAACGAGTACCAGGACCCAGGCGCTGAGTACCCGACGACGCGACAATGCACTGCGCCTGCGCAGACGCACCAGCATCGGTGGGTGCATGGTGTCCGATCCGGCAATCACATGGACATCAAGTGACCCTGCGCGCCGTAGTACGTCCTGCACCACTGACACCCGCCGCAGATGTTCCCAACGTGACCGTCGGCTGGCTCCGATCACCACCTGTGTGGCCTTTTCGGTGCGGGCGAACTCCACCAGTGCAGCACCGACGTCGTCGCCCACTACTTCGTGATACGTGCCGCCGAGTTCCAGCAGTAGCGCTCGATGGGCACTGAGCTCATCGCCGGCCCAACTTGTGAATCCGTCCTCCGGAACCACATGGACACCGATGAGTGCCCCGCGCCCGCGGCGGGCCAGCCGGGCCGCACGCCGGATCACCATGTCGGCACCCACCGCCCCCGTGATGGCCACTACCACCCGTTCTCGGGTTTCCCAGGCAGCCTCGATGTGGTGGGCGTCGAGGTAGTCGTCGAGGGAGTCCTCCACCTGATCGGCCAGCCAGGAGAGGGCCAACTCTCGCAATGCCCCTAAGTTGCCGATGCGGAAGAACTGGGCGAGGGCCGCGTCTACTTGTTCAGCGGGATAGATGTTGCCGTGAGCCAAGCGGCGCCGAAGTGCTTCGGGGGCCATGTCCACCAATTCCACCTGGTCCGCCGACCGCACGAAGGCGTCGGGCACCGTGTGTTCAGCCCGTACGCCGGTGATGCTGGTAGCCACATCCCTGAGCGACTCCAACTGGTTGATGTTGACCGTGGTGATGACATCGATGCCAGCATCGAGGAAATCGTTGACGTCCTCCCATCGCTTGGTATGTATGCTTAGGGTGCCGGGGGCTGCCAATTGATCGATCAATACAAGCGCGGGGCGGCGATGAAGCACCGCAGCAGGATCCAATGCGCCGTTCAACGCCACCGATTCCAAGCCCGTGGCCAACGCTTCAATGGGGGCCCGTCCATGACTGGCCATCGACCCGATCACCACATCTGTGCCCCGTTGGCGACGACGCTGCCCCTCGCTGAGCATGGCGAACGACTTGCCCACACCGGGCGCCGCACCCAGGTACACGCGCAATGTTCCTCGGCTCACCCACTGAGTCTGGCAGTCAGCCTCACGGGTGCTAGTACGGCGACCATGCGGATACTGCTCACCAACGACGACGGAATCGACTCGCTCGGCCTCCATGTTCTGGCCCGGGCCATGCGCCGCCACGGTGAGGTGGTGATCGCCGCCCCGGACAGTGAGTACTCCGGAGCGGGCGCGGCGCTGGGCGCATTGCATCTGATGCAACCGGAAATCCATCGGGTCAGCGTCGACGGTATCGACGAGGCGTGGGCAGTCACTGGGCCTCCGGCATTGTGTGTGATGTTCTCCCGGCTCGGGGCATTCGGGGACCCCTTCGACCTTGTGGTGTCGGGTATCAACCCGGGCGCCAATGTGGGCCGATCGGTGTATCACTCAGGCACCATCGGGGCTGCACTCACCGCCCGTAACGGCTTGGTGAGCGCAGTTGCAGTGAGTCAGTGCGTGGAGGGTTTGGGGGTGGAGGGACAGGGAGCCGATGAGGTCCTCGGTGCGCAGCGATGGGAGTCAGCGGCTGCCGTAGCCGAGGTGGTGGTGGGTGCGTTGGTGGCGCGACTACCAACCATTCCGGTGGTGGTAAATCTCAATGTCCCCAATTTGGCCGTCGAGGAAATGAAGGGATGGCGGCGCACCACCGTGGGGATTCTTCCGCCTCGAGCCTTGGCGTCGGTGGTGCTTGAGCCCAAGCTTGGCCACGAGGGGGCCTTCAAGGTACGCATGGCCTGGGGTCAGGCGGTGGATCTGCCCAGTACCACCGACGGCGGTTCGGTGGAAAGCGGTGAGGTGTCGATCACCTATCTCAGCCGAATCACCGCCGACCAAGACACCGATGGCGTTGCCGTGGAGCAAGCCCTCGAAGCGTTGTTGACGC
>JAYVGK010000384.1:0-4266 GCA_043772215.1 Acidimicrobiales bacterium
CACCGTGACCCCCGACAACGAGATGACCCTCGTCAACGGAGACCCACTTCCAGGCTGACCCGAACCAGGGCACGCTCCACACGCTCCAGGCCGGCGGCATCGGGGACGGCGATACGCATGACACCGGGAAGCCCGAATGAGGCGCAGTCGCGAATCACCACCCCGTGGGGGATGAGGCGCTCCCGTAACCCCGGGGCCTCCACCAATACCCAGTTGGCCACGCCGGGCCGACACACCAGACCTGATGAGGTAAGTACATCTACTAATCGGACGCGCAGCGCAGCGCCTGCCCGGCTCCATCCCCCCAGGTCGGCCCCCGCCAGCAAGGACGGCAGCGCCTCGCATACCAACCCGTTCACTGACCACCGCGGCTGCGCCCTACGTAGACGGTCCATCGCCTGTTCGTCTTCAGTCATCACATACCCCATCCGTAACCCGGGACACGCGAACAGTTTGGTCAGCGAGCCCACCACAAACGATCCGCAGGCCACATCACCGCGAGTCCAAGTGCCCGTAGCCAACTGATAGAAGGCCTCATCCCACACCCCGGCCCGTTCGTCGGCGTCGGCCAACAGACCCAAGGGGCTCGACGGATTGGACCGCCAGCGGGGCGCACCGTCCACCACTTGGGGTAAATGGCGCTCATAGAGCGAGAACTCCGGCGCCACCACCGATCCCACGCCCATTTCGGCGGCCAGCAGCGCAATGGCTTCTGACCCACCGTTGGTGAGCAGCAGTTGCGATGGCAGGACCCCGAGTACCTCGGCCATGGCCGCAGTGGCCACCGTGGTGTCGGGGTAGCGATGCAATGCGTCGAGATGGCGAGCCACCACCACCGCCACATCGGGCGCCACCGGGTTCAACGACGCGGAAAGATCGAGCAGTCCGCTCACTTCAACCCTAAGCGCGCGTGCTATTGCGGCAGCGTCGCCGCCATGAGAGCCCGGGCCGGGTACTACGGGCACCACCGGATCCGCACTCACCGGTGCCCGACCCAGTTCCACAACGCTGGTAGTACCAGCCCTACACTGGCGGCAATGCGCACATCGCGCAGCAATTTCACGGCACTGGTGATGTCATCGGCCTTCGGTTTCCGGCCGTCGCCCAGCGTGCCTCTGTCCTCTGTACGGTTCTCATATCGATTGACCCCGCCCAATTGCACATCGAGCGCCGCTGCAAACGCCGCCTCGGCCACACCGCTGTTGGGCGACGGATGAGCAGGCGCATCACGGCGGATCACCCGCAGCACCTTGCGGGCCGAACGGGGCCGGGCCGCCATCACCAGTACCGCAGTGATACGGGCCGGGACCCAGTTCATGACGTCGTCGAGGCGGGCGCTGGCCCAACCGAAATGCTCATAGCGATCATTGTGATGGCCCACCATGGCATCAAGGGTGTTCACGGCGCGATAGGCGAGCGTGCCCGGCGCCCCCGCCACCACCGCCCAGAACAGCGGCGCCACCACGGCATCCACACTGTTCTCGGCCACCGACTCGATAGTGGCCCGTGCCACCTCCGTGGTACCCAAACCCGACGCCCGTCGCCCCACCAGCGACGGCAACTCTGCTCGGGCACCGTCAAGGTCACCTCGGACCAACGGCGTGGCCACGCCAACAGCCACCGATCCCAGCATGCGTCCCGCCACCGACACAGCCGTGGAGGCGGCCACCGAGCGCACCGCCGCCCCCGTTACTGCGCCCGCCGCTACCCCCACTCCGCAATAGGCCACGCCCCGAAGGCGCGAATCGCTCCATAGCCTGCGTTCCAACGCGTTCATTGCTGAGCCGAACCACGCCACCGGATGGGCCCGGTTGGGCGGGTCACCCAGCAGCGCGTCCAGAGACAAACCCACCGCTGCGGCCAACGCATTTCGTTGCCAGCGAGCCATGCTCAAGGAAACCGCTCCAAGCGAACGACACGACCCATCACTGCCAAGTGAGCATCATCGGCGCGCATACTAAAAGTAGCGTTCACTCTTCCCAATACATCTCGGTAGCTGCGCGCCAATGCGTTGTCAGGCACGATGCCCGAACCCACTTCGTTGGTGACCACCACACCCGGACCGGACCGAGCCGCCAAAGCCACAGCCACCTCGGCCGCCCGTGCCTCGATCACTGCCGGCTCCACATCGGACAGCATCAAGTTGGACACCCATAACGACAGGCAGTCGACAACCACACAGCTACCGGCGGGCGCTGACCCCACCGCCGCCAGTAGCTCCCGAGGTTCCTCCACCGTGACCCACTCCGATGGACGTTCGGCCTGATGCAATGAGATCCGGTGACGCATCTCGTCGTCGAATGCCTCCCCGGTGGCCACGAACACCACTTGCACCGCGTACGCCGCCGCACACCGCAACGCCAAGCTGGACTTACCGGAACGCGCTCCCCCGGTGAACATCACGAATCCCACTCTCAGTACTCGATGCCCTTACGCGCTGCAATCCCCTTGTCATATGCGTGCTTAATTTTGGTCATCTCTGTGACGGTGTCGGCAATCTCGATGAGCTCCGGCGGAGCATTGCGACCGGTGATGACCACATTGGTACGCGGCGAGCGGTTGGCCACCGCATCCACCATGTCCTGCACCGGCACCCAGCCGAACTTCACCACATAGGTGGCCTCATCGAGGATGAGCATGTCGTAGTCACCCGAGGCCAACATCTGCTTGGCCACGTCCCAAGCGTGGCGCCCCTTGGCCATCGTTTCGTCCATGTCAGTGGACTCCCACGTGAACCCGTCACCAAGGGTGAACCACTCGATGCCCAGATGCTCGGCCAGTTTGCGCTCGCCCACCTTCCATTTCTCACTCTTGATGAATTGCACCACCCCCACCTTCCAACCCCGAGCCCAGGCCCGGTTCATGACCCCGAACGCAGCACTGGACTTGCCCTTGCCCGCACCGGTGTTGACAAGCACTATCGAGTCACGAGCCATGGTGGGAAAACTTACCGGCCCTCGCTGCGGAGCGCACCCAACTGGTAGGTTCACGAATGCAGCGAGGGAACACCGGTGGGACTCCGGGGCTGTCTGCGCAACTGTCACCGAGGAGCAACCCTTCATCAGTGGTCACGGCCTCTCGGGGCTGGAAGGCCGGAGGGGCGCTGTGATCCGGGAGCCAGGACACCTCAATGCGTCACAACCGAGACACTCCGACAGGAAGAGCACACCCGATGAACACCATGGACACCACGGCCGCAGAACCAATCGCCCCCATCCGACTTCCCTTGCAGGTATGGCTGGGCGCCCTCGCCTCCGCCCTCCTGCTGTTCGTGATGTTGCAGGACAACGGCGTGCTGTTGCAGAACACGTTGCTCAATGCCCACGAGTTCTTCCACGACGGTCGCCATCTTCTCGGCGTTCCCTGTCACTGACCGGTCACTGACCTTTCGTTGATCGGAGTCTGAATGGATTCCTATCGTCCGTTTCTTCGACGCGCCATGGCTGCTGGCGCATTGGCCGGTGTTGTCACTGCGCTGGTGATGTGGCTACTGGGCGAGCCCACCGTGCGCAAAGCGTTGGCCGTGGAAAACGTACGTCCGCACACCAGCGAGTCCATGACAGCCGTGTTCAGTCGTGGCACTCAGGTAGTCGGCGGATTGGCGGCGGGGGTGCTGTACGGCATCATGGTGGGAGTGCTCATCGGGATGGCATTCATGCTGGTGCGCCATCGGCTGCGCCTCACCAATGATTTCCAACGGGCCATTGCCGTGGCCGCCACCGGCTTCGTGGGAGCGGTGTTGGTGCCGTTCCTGAAGTACCCGGCCAACCCACCCGCGGTAGGCGATCCCGCCACCATCACCCAACGCACCATTGGCTATTTCATCATGGTGGCCTGGGGCTTGGTCGCCGTGATCGCCGCCTGGCGTACCGCCCATGCCATACGCGACAGAGGACGCTCATCAGCCGAAGCCACCATTGCGGCATTGGTGGTGGGTGTGGCCATCGTGGTCATCGGCTTCGTGGTGCTCCCCGCCTCTGCGTCCATCCCCGCCGACATGCCCGCCGGACTCATCTGGAAGTTCCGGATGGTGTCACTGGCAGGCCTCGCAACCACATGGACGGTGTTCGGACTGGCCTTCGGTTGGCTCATGGTGCGCCAACCACGCATCAAAACCGTTCTGGAAACTCCCTAGTCCTCAAGGATCGAGCGCAACATCCATGCCGTCTTTTCATGGATGTCCAGGCGTTGCGTCAACAGATCGGCGGTGGGCTGATCGGACACCTTCTCGGCCACTGCAAATGCGGTGCGGGCGGTGCGGGCCAC
>JAYVGK010000385.1:0-5694 GCA_043772215.1 Acidimicrobiales bacterium
GGACACCACATTCACGTCGACAGAGCGCCTCACAGCCGACGAGCGGGCCGCCATGCGAGCGTTCTTACAGCGTAGCGACGTTCGCCTCTCCACCGTCCATCGCGTTGCCACTGCGCTCCTGTCTGGGGCCGGGCTCATGGTCTTGCTGCCGGCCATCGCCCGGGATTCAGTGGTCACCATCATGCGCGCACTGCTCACGGGCGGTCCCGAAGCCACTCGGCTCCTCCTCCTCGCCGCCATGGGAGCTGTACTCAGCCTGCCATTCATGGCCTTGTGGTTCTTGCTCCGTGATCTCACCCGCTTCTACTTCCATGCCCAGCATCTCCTTCATGACGGTCGCGATGTGTTTGCACCCCGCTTTACTCTCACTGGTCTCCGCCTTCCCATTGGCGAACTCAACGAGAGCATCGGGCTTCTCGAGGCAGCCCGGATTGACCCAGTGAACATTGAGCTTTTGGTGCCACCCCGAGCCGCATCCCGAGCCACCATCGACCGCCAGCTTGACGCATATGGTGGACTCGGCGGGAGCAATGAAGCTGGTATCAACGGCGACATTGGTCGGGCGGCCGGACTCTTCGAACTGGTGGCATCGCGCTCGCGGACCCTGCCTGACGAAGTGGCGAAGATGGAGCATGGCATGGTCCGCCACATGCTCCGTATCCAAGTGATCGTGCTCCGATACGTGAAAGCTCTACTCGCATTCCTCACCACTGCGCTTGCCGTCTTCGCAGCCGACGCCGTAGTGGAATCACACCCCGATCTGGACACTGCCGCCCGAGCCGTACTCAGCTGTGTGATTCTCGGATGGGCTCCCTGCATCGTGGTTGCCGTCAATGCACCCGTGCGATGGATAGAGCAGCTGCTCCGCAACGAAGGAGCAGCTCGCAACGCAATACGCACCGACGACGAGTTCACTCGCGTCGAACGTATCGCCACCGCAATTGCTACAACTGGGTGGCTCCTCGCAGCTACTTCGGTAGTCGTTCTGGTTTTGGGATCCGGCCATCCCAGCACCACCGTCATTGCATTCAGTGGCGTCACCTTTGCCACCACGGGTGCAGCCATGACTGCGGTCCTTGTGACGGCCCGGCGGCGCGACCACGAGAACTCCTTCCTACGACCCTGACACCGGGGTGTTTAGCCAGCTGTTGACGCAAGGCGCCTCAGACGAAAGTCGTATCGCATGGTGCGGGCCATGGCCGAGATGGCAGGGCCGCAGGACCATCAACCGATGTCGATGAGTGATGCACTGGCCGATATGTTGACGCTCAATGGCGGCGGCGTGTTGCGGTGCTTGGCCTGATCAGGCCCCCATTGATCAGGCCTTGAGCCCGCCCAGAGCCAACTCGGCGAAGGCCGCACCGATGCTCTCTGCGCTCTCTGTTGACTTCTGCGGCACAAACCAACGGTTGGTCCAGCCGATCATGCCGATGATGCCGAAGGCCAGCACTCGGGCCGAGGCCAGGGGTCGGATGGTGCCATCGTCGATGCCTTCTTGCACGATGGCGGTGAACACTTCCTCGTATCGACGATTGAGACTGCGCATATATTTGGACCACGCCGTACGGTCGCTTTCCACATGCGAAAGATTCTCCCTGATGTACACGTAGAGGAGGGGGTAGTGAGCGGCATACGAAGACATCAACGCAATCACAAGCGTACGTAGCTTTTCCAGTGCAGGCGCGTCTTGAGCCAATACTGCTTCAGCGGTGGCCACGTTGGCCTCGGACACCTCCCGTACGACTTCATCGAACAGCTCTCGCTTGTTGGCGATGTAGTAGTACAACGAAGCCCGGTCAGTACCCAACGCGTCGGCCACGGCACTCAGGCTGGTGCCTTTGAAACCTCGTTTATTGAAGATCTCGGCGGCTACCTTGGCGATCTCGTTGCGACGCTCTTGGTAAGACTCCGTACCTTTGTTGAGGGCCAAGGACCTTCGACGGCCCAACTGGCTGGCCGTGGGCTGGCGACCAGCCGTCACGTTCCACTCCATATCGGGGGGTGCTTCTGGACGAACGCCCATGCTCCCTCGGTTGCATCGGCCGTGACCAGCACCCATTGCGCCAATCCCCGGACCCCGCTCAACGCCATACCTGACTGTGGGGGGCGGTTCACAAGTCTCCATCGTAGGGCCTCGGCGGCCGGGAAATGCTCGCGCCGAGCACGGAGGCGGACAAGCGGAGGGCCCATGTACGGAGTCCGACAGGGCATCTTCGGCCACCACCACCTCGACTGCCGCCGCCCACTGGCCGCCCACTGCTCGAACTTCACTTTCGGCTCAGTAGTCATCATGTTGCCTCTGGAGCCCATTTCGAACTGCAAACAACGCCTTCCTCGCTACGTGCTCCAGTCACTTTTTGCCAACAGACACGTTGATCCGCTTCCTGGTCATCGACCGGTTGGCGGGGTGTTGGCCAGAACCGCGCTCCAGTCAGTGACCTCAACGTCTTTGGTACCTCCTCTGATGCCGAACAACCGCTTCGTCCACACCAAGAAGATCAGTACGCCGATATTGACCACCAGCGCGAACACCCGAAACACGGTGATTCGTTTGGTGAGTTCGTGAACCGCCAGCGGCAGCAGCAGCGCGGTGGTGATCACGGTTAGGTACTCGGCCCACTTCCTTTCCAGCCACAACCCCACGGCCTCGGATCCCTCCATTGCGGCGTAGCCGAGAGCCGTGAGCAATGACAATGTGACTGTGCGCGGGTTGAGCACACTGAGGCGTTCCAGGCTTCGGAACACCAAACCGGAGTGGTTGATACGGCCGGTTTGATCCACCGCCTGACCTACCTGACCAACCAGGGTCGCGGCACTCTGCTTCCAACCAATGAGGTTCGTCCGAACAATGACCAACAGAGCGGCTAGCAACAAGAACACCACCGCATGCGCGCCTCGCCACAGCGCAATCACCTTCATCGTGATTGCCTCTTGCAGGACATGGCCTCGCCGAGGCTGAGGCAAAGCATGCAATGGCACCAACATGTGATGGACGGCGGTGTCGTTTGGAATGGTCCCAGCAATCCACGAGTCGCAACGCAGACAACGCGCCAGGCGCATTTGACCAACATCTACACCAAGCATGTCGTCCACCCCGGGGATGAGCACCCGAGTATCGGCGGCGGGAGCCTGGTGTCCACGCATCGAGCAAACCCACAGTTCTTCGTTCCATTGCTTGGGATGAAGACGCATGCAACATAGTGCCATGCCAATGACGAACAGCCCACACGCACCTATGAGACACTTTACCGTGAATGTTGTGACTGGGTCCTAAGTCGTCAACAACCCTCATCGAACGAATCGAGTTCCTCCACAATGAATATTTCCAAACTCTCCGCCCGTATTCTCGCCGTAACTGTGGCCGCCGGCCTCGGCCCCATCCTCGTGGGCGGTGTTGCGCAAGCGTCCAGTAAGGGGCAACTCTGCAAGGCCACTGATGCGGGTAAGAAGGTCACCGACACCAAATCGGGCGGCACCATCACCTGTACCAAGGATGGCACCCGCTACCGCTGGACGGGGACTGGCGCAGCAGCGGCTGCCCCCACCACGGCGGCCAAGGTCACCAAAACCAGCAAGAAAACGCCAAAGACGACGAAGGCACCCAAGGTCACCGCCACCACCAAAGCGCCCAAGGTAACGCCAACCACCAAAGCCGCAAAAACCGCAAAAAACACCGCCACCACCAAGGCGGCGAAGACCAAATCGACAGCAGCTCCGGCGACCAATCCTCCAGAGGTCGGGGTGCCTGTGAATGGACGATTCTGCAAAAAGGCTTTAGACGGCCAGACCGCCACCGATGCGTCCGGTCGGACCCTTACCTGCAAACTCGACAACAACGGCAAAGACCGCTGGCAGGTCGCCTGATCAATTGGAACCACGCCATTCAACCCGTCCTCGGCAACCTTCAGCGTTTCTTCAGCTTGAGTTTGTCAGCCTGAACCGATGTCGTTCAAAGAACGCTTGTGAAGGTCTTGGTGGTGGAGGACGAACCCCGGCTCGCCGTCTCCATCCGGCGCGGGTTGGTGCGAGACGGTTCCGTGGTTGAACTCGCCGGTGATGGTGAGCAGGCACTGTGGATATTAGGCGAACAGAGCTTTGACGCCATCATTCTCGACATCATGTTGCCCAAGGTCGACGGGTTTGAAGTGTGTCGACGCCTGCGTGCCGGCGGAGACTGGACGCCCATTCTGATGCTGACTGCCAAGGACGCCGATGATGATCTGGCCCACGCCCTTGATACCGGTGCCGATGACTACCTCACCAAACCGTTTTCCTTTGTGGTGCTCACTGCTCGACTACGCGCACTCACTCGACGTGGTCCGGTAGAGCGACCCACTGTCCTGACGGTGGACGACTTGGTGCTCGATCCAGCCATGCACCGATGTCAACGTGGCAGCGTGGATATTGCGCTCACGCCCAAAGAGTTCGTGATCCTCGAACATTTGATGCGCCATGAAGATCGGATCGTGTCCAAGGCCGAGCTATTAAGCCACGCTTGGGACTTTGCCTACGATGGCGACGCCAACATTGTAGAGGTCTATCTCTCGGCAGTTCGGCGAAAAGTAGACACTACTTTCCGACGTCACAACATCCGCACGATCCGGGGGGTGGGCTACCAGATACACACTGATACGCACCTCAAAGCTCACCCCTCGTGACCAAACTGTCGCTCAGCATTCGGGCCCGTGCAGTGTTGGGCGCCACTGCTGCGGTAGCGCTGGCATTGGTGATTGCCGCCACGGTGTTTCGGATGCAGTTGTCGCGGTCGATAACGGCATCCATCCGCAACGAGGCCTTGGAACGCGCTGCTGACGTGGCCCAGATTGCCGGAGAGGAACCGCCACCCTCCGTCCTTCCCAACGAGGGACCAACGGTGGCTTGGATACAAATGGTGGACGCTCACGACAACGTGGTGTCGTCGTCGTTCAATGCCCGCAAACTCGACCGTCCACTCGTCAGTGTCAATTCAGTGCGCACCGATTCACTCAGTGTACGTACGGCCACGGGTTTGCCTATCAACCAAGGTGCCACTGTTGTGGTGGCATCGGCACGAACAACCACTACCCCGACGCTCACGGTGTTGGTGGCACTTCCGTTGACGGCTGCCGAGTCCAGTGATCAGGAGGCGGCTGCCGCGTTGCTGCGGGTGTTTCCGGTACTGCTCGGATTGTTTGCCATCGGGACTTGGGTCCTCATTGGACGAGCGCTGTCACCGGTGGAAGCGCTGCGTCGAGAGGTAGACACCATCACTGCTACGGACCTGCGACGACGAGTTCCCGTCCCTACCACCCATGACGAGATCAGCAGATTGGCCGAAACCATGAACGCCATGCTGGCCCGTTTGGGTTCGTCAGCCGAGCGTCAACGAACATTCGTAGCTGATGCCAGTCACGAATTGCGTAGTCCATTGGCATCATTGAGGACGCAACTCGAGACGTCCGGACCTGATCACCCCGATGCGGCCTGGGAACGCACCGTGGCCGACATGCTCACTGAGCATGATCGACTGGAACGCCTGTTACGTGACCTGCTCCTGCTGGCTCAGGACGACTCAGCCGTGATGGTGGCACGTGATCCGTTGGACCTCGGTCACCTCGTTCGCCATGAGATTGAGCGCCGGCCGGTAGTAACCGGCATCGAGCGGATCGTGGATGCACCGAATGTGCTGGTACTCGCCAACGATGACGCCATGAC
>JAYVGK010000386.1:0-1793 GCA_043772215.1 Acidimicrobiales bacterium
CGTGTGCGACAACGCACCTACTGGGTCGAGCATCGAGCCAGCGCGCCAAGCCGCCGCCGACGCGCAATTGCCATTTCGGTCGATGACCTTGTGTTCCAATCCTGGCTTTGCGGCCGGATGCAATGCTCTCGCAAGAACGTCTGAGGCCGATTGGCTCATGTTCCTCAACCCTGATGCCCGCATCATCAACTGGCCGTGGAGTGATGGAGGGCCACCGGCTGGTCACATCGTCGGCGCCGAACAGCGCAGTTCCACTGGGCGTCCGCTCCAGGCATACGGCGTGGACTACGGCGTCATCGAAGAGATCCGCCGGAGCTGGGGGCGCCGCCGCTCTCCCCGCCCGCAAGGATCGGGGTTCGTCGGTGGCGGCGCCATGCTGGTGGAACGCGCTGCGTTCTTGCGCTTGGGCGGTTTCGATGACAATTATTTTTTGTTTTACGAAGACATCGACCTGTGCCTGCGGGCCTGTGCCTCCGGAACCAGAGTCATCACCGAATCGCGCTGGGAGGTGGAACACGACGTGGGCCACAGCGCCAGAACCAACCTGAGTGCTGCGTTGCTGGCCAGCTACCGTTCCGGTCGACGTTTTCATGCCCGCCACCAGCATCATTTGCGCGCTTATGATGTGTATGTGTTGACGGACTCCGCACTGCGGTGGGTCGCTCATACGATCCGTCGTTCACCGGTGAATCGCCGTGCCTACTCCGTCGTGCTCGGAGCAGCGTTACGTCATTGTGTGTCGCCCACGGGCAAGAGCGCAGCGGAGTTAAGAAAGTGAGCCGTCAAGACATTCTCATGGCGGCTGTGAGTCGGTCAGATTCGACACGACTCGTGGTTGAAGCACTGGTAAAACTTGGTCCCGGGCAGGCCCTACTTGTACACAACCCGAACTTTTCCGTTGACGGCCAAGCCGTGAACGCACTGCTTTCTGCGGCGGATGCCCCATTGGCGGCTACTGTGTCAGCTCTTGCGTTAGAGGAACTCGACTGCCTCGAACACGTGGCGCCGAATGATTTGGCTCCGCCTTCGCTAGCGGTACCCCGGAGCGCCGCCGTACTGCTGCTGGCCTCAGCCTTGTCCGTGGTCACCCCATCGTTTGATCCCACCCTTCCCTGGTCAATGGGATTGGCCGCCTGGGCCGATACTGCCCGGCACTTCGGGTTCCGCCATGTCGCAGCGGTGGGTCTGGTGGGACCTGAAGACGAGAGGCCAACGGATGCGATCTCGTTGGCACGATGGGCCATCGAGAGTGAGGCGAATTCTTTGCTCGAGACCCACCGGCTGTGGGCTCGGACCCGTCTGCGCTCCCCCCGAATCGTCATCGATGGTGCCTGCATCAGTGCCGACTCGTTCAGTACAGGCACCCATCAGGTGGTGATCAATCTCACGAGGGGACTGGCCCTCGCCCGTCCTGCGGCCGAGGTGGCGTTGGCAGTTGGACCGTCAGGCCGTTCAGTGGCTGCGCCGTTGCTGTCCGACGTGCCCAATGTGGTGGTGGTGCCGCGCAACCACGACTCCCGTTTCGACGTCGTGTACCGGCCGTATCAATTTCTCCGGGCCAATGAGTTGGCGTGGACCTACGGTGCCGCCGATCGCGTAATACTCGGACAACTCGACATGATCGGGTTCAGCAATGATTCATACCATCCAGACGCTGCCGCGTTCTCCAGTCTTCGTAACCTGCAACGGGCCAGTCTTCGAAGCTGCGATGTGGTGACCACCATCAGTCAGTTTGCCGCCGCCACCATCGATGCCGAGTGTGCCGATCTCGAGGATGGGCGAGTAAAAGTGGT
>JAYVGK010000387.1:0-4025 GCA_043772215.1 Acidimicrobiales bacterium
TTGGTCAACACCCCGGCCGGAGACCTCACTCCCACAGACTTTGCCGTGGAGGCCGAGCGTATCGCCGCCGCCAGTGGGATTGGGATCCAAGTATGGGACGAGCACCGTATCGAGCAAGAGCGTCTCGGTGGTCTGCGTGGTGTTTCGTTGGGCAGCGACCAACCGCCACGTTTGGTGCGTTTTGAATATGTACCTAAGGGTGTCACCTCCCGAGGGGCGGGCCGCACTCCCACATTGGCGGTGGTGGGCAAAGGCATCACGTTTGATTCTGGAGGCCTCTCACTGAAGTCCGGTGACGGCATGATGACCATGAAGATGGACATGGGAGGCGCCGCCGCCACGCTGGCCCTGTTCTCCGTCATTGCTCGCCTGGCGCCGCCGGTGCGCGTCATTGGCTACTGCGTGCTCACCGAGAACATGCCGGGACCGTCGGCCATCAAGCCCGGCGATGTGCTGCGGGGCCGCAACGGCAAGACGTTCGAGGTGCTCAACACCGATGCCGAGGGTCGATTGGTGTTGGCCGACGGACTGGCACTGGCGGTGGAGGATCATGTTGATGCAATCGTGGATCTGGCCACGCTCACGGGCGCCATCATCGTGGCCTTGGGCAAAGACGTCACGGGCTTGTTCTCCAACCATCAGGGCTTTGCCCAACAGGTGCTTGATGCGTCGAGTCGGGCCGGGGAGTCGACGTGGCAGATGCCGATGCCGGCTCAATACCGCCGTCACATCGACTCGTCCATTGCCGACATGAAGAACCTGGGCTCGCCCGGCCAGGCGGGATCGATTGCGGCTGCATTCTTTCTCAAGGAGTTCGTCGGTGACGTGCCGTGGGTGCATCTCGACATCGCCGGAACGGCGTGGTCGGATGTGGAGGGCGACATCTTCTCGAGAGGCGGCACCGGCGCCGGTGTCCGCACGCTCATCGAGTTGGTGCGTTCCTTCAGCGCCCCCGCTCGCTCATCGAGCCGCTGAGTCAGACTTGGGCGTTCGACGGATGACGGGCGGCGGCAGCCGCTATCTCCCATTCCGTGTGTTCGGCCCGGAGGCCAGGAGGTAAGGCAATGACCATGCGTCGGGACAGCCACGGTGCTTGCCGGCGAACACTGAGCGCCAGGTCCTGGTCGCTCATGGCGGCCAGGTCGAACTGACACAGCCTGGTAAGAGCTCGTACAAATGGACTCTGGCGCCCCAACCGGTCACCCAGCCCCAGTGCCCGAGCGGAGTCCAAGAGGTTGAGCTCGAATCCATCGGGGTAGCTCTCCAAACCCCATGCCAACGAGCGCAGCAGCCATGTGGTGCTGGGGCCGAGAATGCTGAGCCAGAATCGCTCCACATAGTCAGATCTGGGGTCGTGGCCGATGGCATCACCCACCTTGTCGTGCCAGGCGAGGATGGTGATGGTGCCCAGTTCCAGGTCGATGACTGGGGTTGGGGTGCCGGGTCTATGGGCGGCCCGGACCGGCGGCCGGACAGAGAGAGGCGGAGGAGGTGGTGGAAGGAGCAGGGCGGGTGCGGCGAGTCCGACTGGGGTTGAGGCGGTCATGGAGACCTCCGTATCAAGGCGTTGGAATGCGACTGCGGGGGTGTGAAGCTCTAGTATTACATGATGTTTCATGTTGTATCAAACAGGGAGTGAGGATGTCAGGATGGCGCAGTGGACCCCACTGCCGACTTGGAACGTGCCCGTCGCCTGGTGGGAAAGGCGCAGCGCATCGTGGTACTCACTGGGGCGGGCATCTCCACCGACTCCGGCATCCCTGACTTCCGTGGGCCGCAAGGGCTGTGGACACTCAATCCCAAAGCCGAGCGCACGTCTTCGCTGCAGCACTACCTGGCCGATCCCGAAGTTCGCCAACTGTCATGGCAGAACCGCATCAACTCACCGGCATGGGACGCCCAACCCAACACTGGACATCGAGCCCTAGTGGACCTCGAGCGCACCGGACGGATGAAACTACTGGTGACGCAGAACATCGATGAGTTGCACCAACGCGCTGGCACCAGTACGTCACTGATGGTGGAGGTCCACGGCAGCATGCATCGAGCGGTGTGCTGGTCGTGTCAACACGAGTGGCCGATGCAAGTGTTCTTGGAGCGGGTTCGCGCTGGCGAGGCCGACCCATCGTGTCCGGACTGTGCCGGAGTGGTGAAGTCGAGCACCATCAGCTTCGGCCAAAACCTGGTGGCGGAGGACCTGCAGCGGGCCATGGACGGAGCCGGGGTCTGCGATCTGCTCTTGGCCGTGGGATCGACCCTGGCGGTGGGACCGGTGAATCAGATGGTGCCAGTGGCCCAACGCGCAGGCGCCGCCGTGGTCATCATCAACGGGTCCACCACCGAGATGGACCTACTGGCCAACGTGGTACTCCGTGGATCCATCGGTGAGTTGCTACCCGCCTTGGTGAGCGCCTGAAGTGGGTCTTTCAGTTACCCGGAGGTAGCCGGAATGCGCAACGCCGGAGCCGTGTTGAAACTGGCGGCTCCGAATTCCGACAGAATTGGTAGGGTTTAGCTCATGGCTACGTTCCGCGACCTCCTGGCTTCCGCCAAAACCGAGATCACCGAGATCGACACCGCTGCTGCCGAGGCCGTCATCGCCTCCACACCAGACGTGGTGGTGCTCGACGTTCGTGAGCCCGACGAATACGACCAGGGCGCATTACGCAACGCTGTGCACATCCCCCGGGGTCACCTCGAGGCCCAGGTGGAAACCCGGATCCCCGAGCACGACGCCACCGTCGTGGTGTACTGCGCCGGGGGCGTCCGTAGCGCCTTCGCTGCCAAAACGATGGGTGAGTTGGGATACACCAACGTGCTCAGCGTGGCTGGGGGGTTCGGCAAGTGGAAGAACGAGGGGCGCGACTGGAAGGTGCCGGTAACGCTGACTGCTGAGCAACGCAACCGCTATCAGCGCCATCTGCTGTTGCCCGAAGTAGGGGAGGCCGGTCAACTCAAACTCCTCGACTCCAAGGTGCTGATGCTCGGTGCCGGAGGACTCGGATCACCGGCGGCCATGTATCTGGCCGCGGCTGGTGTGGGCACCATCGGCGTGATCGACATGGATGTGGTGGATTACTCCAATCTGCAGCGCCAAATTCTGCACAACATGGACCGAGTGGGCGATCGCAAAGTGGATTCGGCCAAGAAGACGCTGACGTTGCTGAATCCCGATGTCAACGTAGTCACCTACGACGTTCGTCTTGGCGCCGACAATGTGCTTACCATCATCGACGGCTATGACCTCATTGTGGATGGTACGGACAACTTTCCCACCCGCTATCTGCTCAATGACGCGGCATTGAAAAAGAACATTCCCGTGGTGATGGGCGCCATCTTCCGGTTCGAAGGTCAAGTCAGTGTCTTCAAGCCCTACGACGGTCCGTGTTATCGGTGCATGCTGCCCGAGCCTCCCCCCGCCGACATGGCACCATCGTGTGCCGAAGCCGGTGTACTCGGTGTACTGCCCGGCATCATTGGGTCGTTGCAGGCCATGGAAACCATCAAGATGTTGCTCGGTTTGGGTGAGTCACTGTCGGGTCGTCTGCTTACCTACGATGCGCTGGAAGCGAGTTTCCGGACATTCAACCTGCGCCGTGATCCGCAGTGCCCTGCGTGCTCCATTGATCCCGACGATCTGGTGATTGCCGAGTACGACGAGCTGTGTATGCCCCACCCGGTTGCTGCCCCCGCTTCTGCTTCTGCCGCCGCTTGACACTCGCCCACATCTTTTCCGACGACGTCGTAGGACTCATCGGCGACCACGTTCAGCAATTTGCCCTTGGCGATCACGCCCCGGGCATCGTGTGGGGTTTGGTGGCCAATGGCGAACTGTCGCGTTGGGGCGCCACCGGCGAGCCGTATGAGGGCGCCAACTATGCGCCCAATCACTACACCCTCTACCGCATTGCTTCGATGACCAAGAGCTTCACCGCGGCGGCGGTGTTGTTGGCCCGTGACCGAGGGTTACTGGCACTCGACGATCTGGTGGTGCGCCATGTTCCGCAACTGTGGATTGCTGCGCC
>JAYVGK010000388.1:0-1852 GCA_043772215.1 Acidimicrobiales bacterium
GCTGATGATGCGCACGAAACCATCCGCCGATTCTGGGAGATCCAAGACGGTGGCAACTACTCGCTGTTGGCAGAGTTGTTTGCCGATGATGCCGTTCTCGTAGACCCCATTTACGGGACCTTCACTGGCGGCGAGGCCATTGCCGGATTCATGGCCAAGATGAACTCGGAGATGACCAAGGCCGGTGCCAGCTTCCGGTTGGTGGAATTGGCTGGATCGGGCGATACGGCGTGGGCGCAATGGGAAGCCACCACCAATGCTGGCGATCGCACCGGCGTGGGCGTGTACCGCACGCGCAACGGCAAGCTCACCTACTACCGGGACTATATGAACGCCCCCGGCCACTGAAGTGATCGCGCGGTCAATTATGTGTACCGTGGACCCATGAGCGACGACGTCCACCCAGAGAATTACGAAGATGTCACCATCTTTGACCTTGACAAGGCCGACGAAGAGAAGTTGCTGTTGGCCCACAATGAGTGCACGTTCATCTGGGCCAACAGGGAAGGGTGGCCGGTGGGGGTCATCATGTCGTACATCTGGCGTAACGGTTGTTTCTGGTTGACCGCTTCCAATCAACGGGCCCGCATCGCAGCGGTGCGTCGTGACCCCCGAGTGTCCATCGTGGTCACCTCCACCGGATCACCGCTGCCCCGCAACAAGACGGTGACATGGAAAGGTATGTGCACGTTGCACGATGACCCCGATACCAAAGCATGGTTCTATCCGGAGTTGTCGGCCGCCTTACGATCCGAGCCCAATGCCCAGGCGTACTTCACCAAGTTCTTGGATTCGCCCAGGCGGGTGATCCTGCGCGTTGAGCCCACCCAGCGCATTGCCTACGACGGCGTGAAGATGGGCAAGGCCACGGCCGAGTGGATCAGCGCCCAAGCAGGCTGACCCCTCGAATCCGGCCCCGACCCTCCAGAGCCGGTGGCGCCAGATCGGGACGGGTGTCCCTCCGCATTTGCCACAAAGTGCGGCTAACGCAACAAAATTCGCCTGAGTTGCCTACTTTGGGCGACATTCTCAATGATGCACTATGTCGATCTGCCGTACTCGGGACTGCTGGTCAATACACTGCCTCGACCACCGCACGGAACTGCTCCGGTACCGTGATCCAGTCCTGGGGCGACGCGATGCCATCCCAGAAGTTGTGCTCGATGATGAACTCGGTGAACCCGGCGTCAGCGGCCTCCACTGCTTCAGTGGCCAAGCGGGCCACCACATCACCAGACGGCGTAGGCGCGTGTGGGAATTGAGCGAACGAGCGATGGAAGACCTGCAGGGGTGCCTTGCCATCGGGTCGGTCGCCATTGAGGCGTTCCACGATGGCCGATGCAGCCGACACACTGAGCCCAGCGGGGTTCCATGCATCGAAATGCAAACGGGTGCGCTCCAACCCAGCCGCCGACCACATGCCCGACAACAGCAGCGGTCGTAACTCTGGGGCTGTGCTCCGCCGCTGCGCTTCGGTGCTCGCCCGGCCTCCCGGCCGTTGCACCGGCTTGGGCCGCACCAGTGATGGCGGGATGTAGAAGAAGGGGCCATCGTGATGCACTGGATCCGGCCCCCAACAAGCCAGCAGCGCCTGCACAAAGTCGTCCATACGGGCACCACGTGTGGTGATGTCGGTACCCGATGCTTCGTGCTCCTCCTCGTTCCATCCCACGCCCAACCCCACCACCAGTCGCCCGTCCGATAGCAGGTCGATGGTGGACAACCGTTGCGCCAGTGACACCGGCCAGTGATTACCGGCCACCAGGATGGACGTTCCAAGGCGCATCGTGGTGGTCCATATGGCCGCAGCCGTGAGCAGTTCGGTGGGTGACAGCACACACTGATATTGCTT
>JAYVGK010000389.1:0-2810 GCA_043772215.1 Acidimicrobiales bacterium
TGATTGTGGCGGCGGTAGGTGAGGCGGTGGATGAGCCATGGATAACCGTGAAAGTTGAACAACACCGGCCGGTCAATGCCGAACAGCGCATCGAAGTGATGATCGGACAAACCATGGGGATGTTCGGCTTCGGGCTGTAACGCCATGAGGTCCACCACGTTCACCACCCGCACTCGCAGGTGCGGCACGTGTCGGCGCAGAATGTCCACCGCCGCCAACGTTTCCAGAGTTGGCACATCACCGCAGCAGGCCATCACCACGTCCGGTTCTACCCCCGCGTCGTTGCTGGCCCACTCCCAGATGCCGATGCCCTTGGCGCAATGCGCCACTGCCTGATCCATGCCGAGGAACTGCAAGGCCGGCTGCTTCCCCGCCACGATGACATTCACCAGTTGTCGGCTCCGTAGGCAGTGATCGGCCACCGACAGCAGCGTGTTGGCATCCGGCGGCAGATATACCCGTACATGCTCGGCCTTCTTGTTCACCACATGGTCAATGAAACCAGGGTCTTGGTGACTGAACCCGTTGTGATCCTGACGCCAAACATGAGACGAGAGCAGATAATTGAGTGATGCAATCCGTGGTCGCCATTCCAGCGCACTCGATACCTTCAACCACTTGGCATGCTGATTGAACATCGAGTCGATGATGTGGATGAATGCTTCGTAGCAGGAGAACAGGCCATGGCGACCGGTGAGCAGATACCCCTCCAGCCAGCCCTGACAGGTGTGCTCGGACAGGATTTCCATCACCCGTCCGCTTGGTGCCAAGCGCAGCTCATCGTCGTTGCTCGACGTTTCTCCCATCCACGTCCGTCCTGTGGCTTCGAACAGTTGTCCCAGCCGATTGGACGCAGTCTCGTCGGGACCGAACACCCGGAAGTTGGCTTGGTCGACGTTGGCCACCATCACGTCTCGCAAGAACGCACCCAAAGGTCGGGTGGACTCTGCCACCACCACGCCCGGACGTTGCATGGCCACTGCATAGTTGCGATAGTCGGGCAATCGCAATGGCCGCAACAAACGACCACCATTGGCGTGCGGGTTGGCACCCATCCGCTGATCCCCCACCGGCGCTAGCGCCGCCACTGAGTCCACCACTCGTCCGGTGGCGTCGAACAGTTCCTCCGGCCGATAGCTACGCAACCACGCCTCGAGTTGCGCCACGTGATGGGGATGGGCGGCATCGACACTAAGAGGCAGTTGGTGAGCTCGCCACGTGCCCTCCACCTGCACTCCATCCACCACGGCCGGACCGGTCCATCCTTTTGGGGTGCGCAACACGATGCACGGCCACTGCGGTCTCTGCCCATCCGGATGTTGGCGGGCCTGTTGCTGGATGGTTGCGATCTTGTCGCACACCACATCAAGGGTGGCAGCCAATTGTTGATGCACCACTTCGGGGTTGTCGCCGCACACCTCAAATGGTTCCCATCCGTATCCCCGCAGCAGTTGTGCCAGTTCTCCGGGGGCTAGACGGGCCAGCACCGTGGGGTTGGCGATCTTGTACCCATTGAGGTGCAGAATTGGCAGCACCGCACCGTCGGTGGCGGGATTCAAGAACTTGTTGGAGTGCCAACTGGCTGCTAGAGGGCCCGTCTCGGCCTCACCGTCGCCGATGACGCAGGCCACGAGCAGATCCGGGTTGTCGAATGCCGCACCGAAGGCATGCGATAACGAATATCCCAGTTCGCCGCCCTCATGGATGGATCCCGGTGTCTCGGGAGCGACATGGCTGGGGATTCCACCCGGGAATGAGAACTGTTTGCACAACCGTCCCAGTCCCTCGGTATCGAGGCCGATGTCGGGATACACCTCGCTGTAGGTGCCCTCCAAGTATGTGCTCGCTACCAAACCCGGGCCGCCGTGGCCGGGGCCAGCGATGAACACCACGTTGAGGTCTCGTTTGCGGATGACTCGATTGAGATGGGCATACAGCAGTGTGAGGCCCGGCGTGGTGCCCCAGTGACCCAGCAGCCGAGGTTTCACATGCGCCAAGGTCAAAGGCTCCGTGAGCAGCGGATTCGCCATTAGGTAGATCTGACCCACTGAAAGGTAATTGGCCGCCCGCCACCAAGCGTCGATAGCGGCCAGTTCCTCGGAGTCCAGGGTATGCGCCACGGTTACAGGAACTTCGGTCATTGTCATCGGCAGGCTCCGAACTAGGTCGCGAATGCGCCACCTACCCACCAAGGGCGGCACTCAACCATCAGGCACCCACCTTTTGGTTTCAGCACCGCCCGCCACGGGCACGTGGGGTTCATGAGTCCCTCTGCGGCACCTACGCAGCTGCTGGGAGGTGAGGTCGATTTATCTGCTGCGGCGCGCCAATCCGTGGCAGAGGTACTTCAGTCCCTCGCCGCCACCGATAGTGGTCTCAGTGCTACCGAGGCCACTACCCGCCTCAATAACTACGGCCAAAATGTATTGGTCTCCCATCCAGTCACGGCCATGGGTGTCCTCTATCGGCAGCTGCGCAATCCGTTGTTGATACTGCTGGTGGCCGCAGCATTGGTCTCCGCAGTCACCGGCGATGTGGCGGACGGCGTCATCATTGCGGCCATCGTGGCCATGAGTGTGGGCCTCGGATTCTTCAATGAATACAGGTCTGAACGCGCAGTTGCCTCGCTGCAGTCCAACATCAGACACGAGGCGCTCACGCAGCGCGACGGTACCCAACAGATGGTGGATGTCCGCCAGTTGGTGCCGGGCGACGTGGTCACTTTGGGAGTGGGTGCCTTGGTGCCAGCCGATGTGCGTCTCATCGAAGTCAATCAGCTTGAGTGCGACGAGGCGGTACTCACCGGGGAG
>JAYVGK010000390.1:0-1952 GCA_043772215.1 Acidimicrobiales bacterium
CTGCGCGCTTATCGTCGAATGGCTGGGGCAGAACACCGGGCCGCCGATGACCTCGCCACTCGGGTGCAAGCCGAAGACATGTTGCTGCGCCAGGTTGAACAGAACGTACGGTTGCGCGAACTCTCCACTGCGCTGTCGAGGGCCGTTTCTCGACCGGATGTGGCCACAGTGATGTCTGAATACGGGGCCCGTGCAGCAGGATCCATGATCGCCAACATCGCGATCCGCCAAGCCGGCACCAATCGAATCACCATGGTGGTATCACCCGTTCTCGGCACCGAAGTGGCACAGGCATGGGCCACGTTGGATCTGGCGGATCACACGCCCATCACGGACGCCATCCGTAGCGGAGAAGCCGTACTGATGCACAGCTTTGCGGAGCTGGCCGAGCACTATCCACACCTGCTCGTCCATGGCGAACGGGCTGGAATCAATGGCACTGCATCAATTCCCATCCTCGATTCCGAAGGCGCCGTGGTGGGTGCAGTGGGCTTCGGTTGGGCGCAGCCGCAGCCATTGGGCGCCGAACAACTGGTGATCCTCGAGACCAGTGCCGAGTTGTGTGCCCAAGCCATGGAACGGGCTCGTCTCTACGATCTGGAGTACGAGGCTCGCTGCCTTGCGGAAAACCTACAAGCCTTTACCTCGGCGCTGGCCAACACCGAGACGCGTGCCGAGGTGGCGGATGCAATGGTGATCGAGAGTATGCGGGTGCTGGGCGCCGATGCGGTTGCGTTGTCCGTGATGCCCGACGATGACACGTTCCACATGCTCGCCGGTCGAGGCTTCGACGACGACACCCTGGCCCGTTGGCGGTCGTTCTCCACCACGGTGGCCACACCAGCCCTGGATGCCCTCAAGACCCGGCAGATGATCATCCTCGAGTCTCGAGAGCAGGTCATTGCCGCCTATCCCAACCTCCAGGCTGATCTGGAACGAAGCGGTGACGAGGCATGGGTGGCGCTACCACTGGTGGTTGGTCGCGAAGCGCCGGCTGTGCTGTTGGCCGTGTTCCGCTCACCACGCTTCTTCAGTGGTGAAGACCGTTCTCTCATGGCCACCATGGCGGGGCAGGCGGCGCAGGCCTTCGACCGGGCCCGGCTACGCGAGGCCGACGTAGTGGATGCTGAGCAGGCCCGTCAACTCGCCGCCGCCATTGGCGGACTCACCGCTGCCGATACTCAGGCTGCGGTGTCCGAGGCGTTCATGGCTGCCCTATCGGCGTTAGGGGCCCACGCCGGAGTGTTGGGTTTGATCAGCGAAGACGGAACCACGGTTGATCTGGTCGATGCCGCTGGCTATTCCGCCGAGCTCGTTGAACAGTGGCGGAGTCGGCCCATTGACTCCCAGTCGCCGCTCATCACTGCGTCTCGTACTGGCGTGGCCGAATTCATCAATCGAAGCAGCCAAATGGCTGAACGCTTCGACGCCTCGATGGGCGCAACGCTCACCAATTTGCATCGCTCCTGGGTAGCTCTCCCGTTGCGGGCCGGGGGCCGCACACTGGGGGCGTTGGGAATGTCGTTCACCACCATCCAACTCTTTGATGACGAGCAACGGGTTACCTTGGCGTCGTTTGCGGCGATGTGTGCCAATGCTCTCATGCGAGCTGCTCGCTATGAGCTCGAACACTCCATTGCCATCACGTTGCAGTCCAGCCTGCTGCCCAGTCGACTGAAGTCCATGCCTGGCGTGGAGTTGTCCGCGCAGTACTCACCGGGGACACGCGAACTCACCGTTGGCGGGGATTGGTACGACGTCATCGACCTGGGCGATGACCGGTTCCTCCTCGTGGTGGGCGACGTGGTGGGTCACGGTATCGAGTCCGCCGCCGCCATGGGGAAGCTGGCCACCGCCACGCGGGCACTGGCCCAGATGGAGCAGGCACCCGCTGCGCTGTTGCAGCAATTGGACAAACTCGCCGCCACCGACCCCACCACTCAGTTCGCCAG
>JAYVGK010000391.1:0-3461 GCA_043772215.1 Acidimicrobiales bacterium
CCCGCCGCCAACGGTGCCGATAGGGCCAACTCGGCGCTGTGGGTGTTGCCGGGGTTGCGGCCCAGACCAGCAGCCGGAACGGGCATGGACAACGGCCCGGTGCAGGTGGCACCGTTCACCACCGGCGCACCCGATATACGTGACTCGTTATCAGCGGTCTGCGCAGTTGCACCGGAGGCCAAGCCCATGGTTATGGCGACAGCAATGGCAGCAGTGGCCGCAAACGCCCTACTTCGAAATCGATACCTCATACCGCCGCCTCCTACTGAATCGCCATTCATTGCTGATCAACCTAATCTACGTAACCAGCTTTGGGCAACGACCATCAGTCGTCGGATACCAGAAATCCGTCACGTCAGCCAAACGATGCGGCAAAGGTGTTTCGGGCGCTGTCCACACCCTCGCCGGTCAGCGAGCCGTTGACCACGGACAGGCCCGATGTCGCCACCATTGCTTGACCACCAGCACCACGCACGGTGACTTTAAGGATGTCGGGGCTCACCAACGGCTGATGAAACACGTCGAGTCGATAACGCTGCTTCCCAGCGGCGATAGCCCCGCTGAGCTGCACTTTCACCACTACGTTGCCCTTCGAGGGGATGGTGACCCACCCGCTGTAGACGTTGCGGCCCAATTCGGTTTCGCTGGTCATCGCCAGCGCAGAACCGTCGACGGTGGCGCCCAGCAACGCCAGTGGCGAGTACAGCGACACGTACATACGGTTGGTGCCCTTCGCCAAGTGCTCCCCCGGCACCAGATTCTCGATGATGTAATCCGGCAACCCCACCGACGGGGCGTTGTTGCTCAACGTGACAGTGGCCGTCGACGCCACCGTGGCAGTGGCTTGATCCACCACCGCCTCGTAGGACAACGAGCGCTGCAGGAACCATTCGATCTTGCCGCCCGATCCGTTGTTCACCACCACCCCCAGGCTGTCGCCGTTCACCACCGGCACGTCGCCGGCTAGGCCGATGCTGGACAGATACTGCTGCTCACTACGGCCTCGCATCCATATCTGGAGGTGACGGCCCTTGACGGCAGGGCCGAGCGTGGTGGCCAGGGCCTTGGGGTTGGGCAACGATGCCACCGTCAACTGCTTCCACACCGTCTGGGCCACATCGGCCAGCAGTGTGTAGCGGTCCTGGGTGCCGCCGCCCTTCACCACATAGGCGTCGAGCATCAAGGTCTTGGCGGCGGTGGCGGCAGTGATGGGCACAGGCCAACTGGGGACGCTGACGGGACCGAGCAATTGCAGAAACGACGCCAACCCAATGGGGTCCACACTGATGACCCCGTCCACTGGTCGTCCGCCCGATTGGGGGTACAAACCGGCCATGGCTTCCGCCGACGCCGCAAAGTCAGGGCTCATGTTGACGTTCTGCCACAAGATGGCGGCCCCAAAACGGCGGTAGCGGGCCACATAATCGGCAGGAGCCTGCAGGTAGCGAAGTGCGCCCGGCGTGCCGTTGGTATTGAGTTCGGAATTGCGCCCGAAGCGCGCCAGGGCAAACACGCCGTTGTCGGCCGTGATCTCGCCATAGTTGCCGATGACCCCTCCACTGCCACGAGCTTCGGCCGGGGTGGGGGTCACCAACAAGTAGCGGCGGGGTCCGTGGGCCCCGAGCATGGCGGGCACCACATCGAGAATCTGGCGCACGTTGGCGGTAGACCGGGCGGCGTCGTCCACCTGCGTACGTAGCGAGGCGACCCGATTGGTGAGTGGGGGCACCAACCACGGGCCTCCCGCCGCATCAAGGGCCGCCCGCACTTCGGTGATGGCAGTGTCGGCCGCCACCACCTGGGTCCGTAGCGCCACCATCTTGGCCACGTTCACTCGACCGCCTTCGGCCCGGAAGGCCTGCAGGTCTGCATGGCTGGTGGTGCGCTCAGCGGCGTCCACCACCTTGGTGGCAGAGGTGGTGAGTTGGTGAATGGTGGTGATGTGCTGGGCCAATACCGGTACCACCAACCCCATTCGGGCCAGGGGGGATTCCAGGTGGCGACGGGCCGACACCAAGGCGATACGAGCGGTGTTGAAGTCGGTGTCGGCAATGGCAGTGTCGCCGGAGCGGGCCGCCGCCAGGCCGTTCTTGGATGCCGCCACACCGCGTTCCACCTGGGCGCGGGCGTTCACCAAGGCCACCACTCCGGCGATGGCGCATACAAACCCCACACCGGCCACCGCCACCGCACCCCGTATCAGGCGGCGCCGCACGATGTGAGACAAATTGATTCGGGCAGAGACGAAGACCACCGCCAACGCCAACGCCGCCATCAGCGACGGCACCCTGGCCGGCAGGGTGGTGGGCAGGCGCAAGGCTCCCTGGGCCACCAGTACTCCCACCAGTCCCCCGAAGATGGGCACGCGCTGCGGGTTGAGATAACTGGCGGCGGCCGCTCCCATGGTTCCAACTCCCAGGCCAAGGATCCAGGGAGCCAGTGATGAATCAACAGCGCCCATAGCCATGGGGACAGCAACAACTGCAGCCGCCGCCAGCAGTTGCAGGCGACGAGCTTTGGCGGCCCAAAACACGAATAACGCACCCACTCCTGCGCGCAAAACCACATCTACCGCCAGCACGCTTGTGGGGTGCCCGTGGCAGAGCGCAGCGGCGGCCGCCGACACCGTCCCAAGCCCCACCAAGACCACTGATGGGGTGCGCTGAAGCGATGTACGCATTGCCAATCGTGCAAGCGCAGCGCCAACAGAAAATCCAAATCCGAGCGACAACATGATGAACGGGATGGCGCTCATCACTGGTCCTGAGGCCCCCGACGAGTCAAACAAATCGTCAGGTTCGTCCCCTGCCCGAGACCGGCGTGGGTGGTAAGTCCAACCCGCCATCGGCGAGCAAATTGTCCACTTCGGCTGCGGCGCTATCGTCTAAATCGTTGTCTCCAGAATTGTCGGAGCGTCGAGATGGACTGGTTTCAAATCCGTGATGGGTTTGAGCCGTACCGAAAGGTGTGGTGGGGGAACTATCTCCGTCAGTTTCGGTCCAGATGCTGGACTCGTCCGGAACCCATACTTCGGTGGTTTTGGCGGTTGGGATGGGTAACGGTCCACGACGGCGGGGGGTTTGCCCGTATCCGTACCCGTATCCGTATCCGTAGTGGTTGCGGCCGAACCCGTATCGTCCGTAGCCGTAACGATGGGACTTGGGCATTGAATTGAGGACAAAGCCGATGACTGGAGCATTCGCTTGCGCCAGGGTTTCCAAGGTGCGCCCCACCTCGTCGCGCCGCGACTTGCCTGACCGTGCCACCACCAACGTCGCATGAGCGTGTTGGGAGATGATCACCGGGTCCGTGACGGGCAGAACTGGCGGACCGTCGATGATGATGATGTCGAAGTAGTGGAGAATCGCCTTGAACACTTCGTGCGCACGTGAGGAACCGAGCAGCTCGGCCGGGTTGGGCGGTATGGGGCCAGACGGCATCACTGCGAGCTCCGCAGCGCC
>JAYVGK010000392.1:0-3206 GCA_043772215.1 Acidimicrobiales bacterium
ACGACGTGGAACACATGATGATTCGAAGCCATCATGGGGCTCGCTTCACAGTGTGTGCGACACCGTCAGAAGCGGTCACTGGAGCACAGGTGGTGTCCACCGATGCGTGGTACTCCATGGGCCAAGAATCAGAACGTGATACCCGTCGACGAGCCTTTGAGGGATTTCGCGTTGATGGTGCGCTGATGGCTGGTGCCGAAAACGGGGCCATCTTCTTGCATTGTCTTCCCGCCCATCGAGGCGAAGAAGCCACATCTGATGTTCTCGACGGGCCGTCCAGCCGAATCTGGCAGCAAGCTCACAACCGTATGCATACATTCAGAGGTCTGTTGACATGGCTGTTCGCATAAATCGGTCCGTTGCCGACTCTGCTGCCACGACCGTCGCGGTCCTGGCTGAGCGCAGGGTGCCAGACCGTGGGGAGCGAGACCGCACAGATGGCAACCGTTTGGCCAAGCCTCAACGCCAGCACCGTATCGCCCGATTGTTGGAGCAACATGCGGTCACCAGCCAGAGTCAACTGGTGGATCTCCTGGCCGCCGACGCCGTGGTGGCCACGCAGGCCACGGTGAGCCGTGATCTCGAGGACATGGGGGCGGTCAAGGTCCGTGTACCCGGAGGTGAGTTGGTATACGCCGTACCCGAGATGCCCGTTGCCCAGGTAGCGCCCGAAGACCACTTGCGACGGGTGTTTGGAGATTGGGTGGTGGACGTGGCTCATTCGTTCAACCTGGTGGTGTTACGTACCCCGCCCGGTTCCGCGCATGTCGTGGCCAGCGCACTGGATAGGGCTGGCCTGGAAGACATCATCGGTACCGTGGCCGGTGACGACACGGTGCTGGTGGTGGCTTCGGAGCAGGTAGGCGGGGTGGCGCTCAGCCAGCGGATGCGCCACCTCGCCGGTCTGTGAACGCCGATCACTCCCGGCCTCATGGCGCCATGCGGTTGCGCTCCAGCCGCTACTACGCTCTCACCGCTTCATTCCGTGATGCACCCGGGCGATCAATCGCCTCAACTGAAGGGAGTCGGCCGTGACCGGCAAGACACTGTGGCATGGGCGATTCGATTCAGCTCCCGCCCAGGAACTCATGGAGTTCACGCAGAGCCTGTCATTCGATCGTCGTTTGGCGGTCGATGACATCACCGGATCGCGAGCCCATGTCCGAGGGCTGGGCCGTGCTGGCATCTTGTCGGATGAGGAGATCTCGTCGGTGCTCGAAGCCCTCGACCAGGTGGAGACGGAGTTGGCCGATGCATCGTTCGTCTTCCGGGCCACCGACGAGGACATCCACACGGCCGTTGAGCGTCGTGTCACCGAGTTGGCTGGAGACGCCGGTGCCCGCCTTCACACGGGCCGATCGCGCAACGATCAGGTGGCGACTGATCTTCGCTTGTTCACCAAGCGTGAGTTGACAAATCTGGCCCGTCAGGTGCACGCCTTGCGGCGAGTACTCCTGGCCAGAGCAAGGGAAATGGGCGATGTGTACCTTCCCGGCTATACCCACCTCCAGCGGGCCCAACCAGTACTGCTGGCCCATCATCTCTTGGCCCATGGATGGGCTCTGGGGCGTGACGTCGACAGACTGTTGGACTGCATTCGCCGCCTCGACGTCTCGCCGCTCGGGGCCGGTGCGCTTGCTGGTTCGTCGTTGCCGCTCGACCCGGTGGGAGTGGCCGCCGACTTGGGCTTTGCGCGCGTGTTCGAGAACTCGCTCGACGCCGTTGGTGATCGTGACTTCGTGGCTGAGGCGTTGTTCGTCATCTCCGTCGTCGGGATTCACCTGTCCCGTATGGGCGAAGAAATCGTCTTGTGGTCGTCCGATGAATTTGGTTTCGTCAAACTGCCTGACGCCTATTCCACAGGCTCTTCGATGATGCCGCAGAAGAAGAACCCCGACATTGCCGAATTGGCTAGGGGTAAATCGGGAAGGCTCATTGGCAACCTCACCGGACTGTTGGCCACCCTCAAGGGTCTACCGCTTGCATACAACCGAGATCTGCAAGAGGACAAGGAGCCGTTGTTCGACTCGCTCACGCAGATAACACGCGCGCTTACGGCCATGGGAGGCATGTATGCAGCTATCAGCTTTCAAGCCGACAGAATGCAGCAAGCAGCAGACACACCGTTTGCAGCCGCCACTGACTTGGCCGAGTACCTGGTCACGCGGGGCACGCCGTTCCGTGATGCTCATGCAATTGTCGGAGAACTCGTGCGCAGTGCGATCGACCGTCATGTGGACTTCGCTGAGTTGGTAGAGAACCATCCGGCGCTTGGGGCCCCAGGCGTGGCGCTGTTGGAGCCTGGTGTTTCGGTGTCTCGACGAACCACGCCAGGTGGCGCAGGGCCCCACGCAGTAGCTGCGCAATTGCTGCGCTACGAGGCCCAGCTCGATTCTGACGAAGGCGTACTCATCGTCGCGTGAAGGTGCGACCGTTTTCTCGAACCGTGTTCAATGGGCCGGCCCCGGAAGTGGCGCCGCTGCTCCTGGGTGCACTTGTGGTCAGCGCCGACTGCACCGCCCGAGTGGTGGAAGTGGAGGCCTACACCGAAGACGATCCTGCATCGCATTCGGCACGGGGCATCACCAACCGAAACCGGTCCATGTTCGGACCGCCCGGACACTGGTATGTGTACTTCACGTACGGCATGCACTGGTGTGTCAATGTCGTGTGCGGCGCACAGGGTTCGGGGCAGGCGGTGCTGTTGCGGGCCGCCATCCCGCTCACTGGGCTGGAAACGATGAAGGCGCGCCGCCCCAAGGCGCGCTCTGATGCCGACCTGTCGAATGGGCCAGCCAAACTGGCTCAAGCATTCGCCATGAATGGCGCATTGGACGGCATCGACCTGTGCAGCAGTGAGTCAGACGTATGGCTGGGCAGCGACGGCACCACACTGCCGTTGGCGAGGACCACTGGACGGGTAGGAATCTCGGTAGGCACCGATCGACTGTGGCGGTTTTGTGCCGAGGGGGCTCCCGCTGCCATCGGCCGGTCCTGAGCAGGTGAACCGTAGTCACCGCACAGTCAGCGTTGTGCGCAAGGGTGAACGCTAGGGTGACCGTATGGGTACGAACTTTCCACTCCGCTCGCCAGAGGCCCGCTTTCGCATCGGCGCAGTGGCAGCTGCGGTCATCGTGGCCATTGCCGTAGTGGCCCCCTCTGGGGGTGCCGCGGGCACCACCACAACCACGATCAAGAAGAAGTCG